>JAEYLA010000309.1 GCA_023461495.1 Bacillota bacterium
CCGCCTCCCGTTGCGATGCCTACCTTGTTCTGCGTTTTGCGCTTCGCGACAAGGCACTTTTTGTCATCCCCCACATAGCCGAGCATATCGGCATGGGCAAGGTAAATACCATCGAGCATGTCCGGTACAAAGGTTTCGGGTGTGTTGAGTATTTTTTTCATAGCCTACCTCCGCAAAGCGCATAGTTTTGTGATACGAATCCATTTTAACTTTATTCCATCAGCGCGAATTCGTATATACTATTTTTTTAAAACGTGGCCAAATAATTGGCCACGTTTCAAATGCGAAATAGCGTTACAGGATCACCTGATTGAATTTCATCTCATCGAGCCTTGCGATCAGCCGCTTGGCCTCATCGCCGCATACCGCAACCATGGGAGCACGCATCTTTTCAGAGGCAATCACGCCCATATGCTTGAGCATCGCCTTGTAGCAGCCGATGTTGTTGCTCTCGCACAGGATGCCATTGAGAATATTCGTGCGGCGCTGCACCTTGACCGCCGTCTCCTGATCGTTGGCGTGGATTGCCTTTGTAATCGCTTCATAATGTTCTGCGACGATCATCGCGTTGCCGGAAACAACGCCCTTGCCGCCCGCGGCCATCACCACCTGGTAGAGATGATCCGGGCCGACCAGCACGTCAAAGTCCGGAATGGTCATGAAATCCTGGAGCTTTGTCATATCCGGATAGCTGTATTTGATGCCGACCACATTCGGGCAGGCTGCAGCGATCCTATTTGCAAGCGCGCGGCTGATATCGTTTATGGCATTCTGCGGAATGCTGTAGAGGTACACAGGGTAATCCTTGGGCAGACTGTCCGCAACGGCTTTATAGAATTGGAACAGCGCCTCGTCGGAAAGCTTGAAGTACCACGGCGTTACAACGCCGATGCCGTCCGCACCGCATTCGAGCGCGTGGCGCGCAAGCTCTATGGTCTCGCTCGTATTGGCCCCGCCCACCTGGGCGAATACAGGCACGCGGCTTTTTGCCTGCTTCACAACCGTCTCGGTCACGAGTTTTCTTTCATCAACCGAAAGATAGGCCATTTCACCCGTCGTTCCGCAGGGATACAGGCAATCGAGATTCTTGGAAATGACGTACTCCGTCAGGCTCTCCAGGGAAGCCGTGTCCACATGGTCGTTCTGTGTAAGCGGCGTTACCAGGGGAACAACCACATCATATAAGCGTTTCATACGTTTCACTTTCCTTTCTTATGACTTATTTCCTGAGTTCCGCTACAAATTCCTTGATTCTCCGGATGCCCTCAATAATGTTCTCTGTCGAAGTCGCATAGGAGAGGCGGAAGAAGCCCTCGCCCGAATTGCCAAAGCCGATGCCGGGCACGACGCCCACATGCTTCTGCTCAAGCAGACGGATTGCAAACTCTTCGGACGGCAGGCCCAGTTCCTGGATGTTTACAAACGCATAGAACGCACCCTGAGGCTTGACGCAGGAGAGGCCGTCGATGGCGTTGATGCCCTCGTAGACCAAATCCCTTCTGCGCGTAAACTCCGCAACCATCTGCTCCACATATTCCGTCGTGCCTGTCAGCGCCTCAACGCCCGCCCACTGCACCGCCGTGTTGACGCAGGAGATGGAGTTTTCATTGAGCCTGCTGATGGCCTCGATGATGTCCGCGGGGCCCGCCGTGTACGCAAGCCTCCAGCCGGTCATCGCGTAGGTCTTGGAGAAGGACTGCACGATGATGGTGCGTTCCTTCATGCCGTCGATCATTGCGGGGCTGTAGAACTTCAAGCCGTCGAATATGATCTTGTGGTACACCTCGTCGGAGATGACGATGAGATCATGCTTCTTGCAAAAATCGCAGAAGGCGATGAGCGCGTCATACGTAATGACCGCACCAGTGGGGTTGTTGGGGGAATTCAATAAAATCGCCTTTGTCTTGCTGGTGAGCGCTTCTTCAAGCGCCGCGATGTTGTATGTGAAGTTATCGCGCTCCTGCGTGGGAACAAGCACCGGCTTGCCGTACGCGAGCTTGGAATGGTTGGGATGGTTGCTCCAGCAGGGATCGGAAACGATCATCTCGTCATCGGCATCGAGCACCGCCAGCGCCGCCATTCGCAGCGAATCCATACCGCTGGGTGTGATGACGATTTCCGTTTCCGGGCTGTAATATTTGCCGTATTCCTTTTCCAGCGTGCGGCTGATGGCCTGGCGCAGCTCGGGAATGCCCGCATTGGGCGCATACTTCGTTTTGCCGTCCTTAAGGGCATTGACCGCCGCCTCCACGATATTCGGGGGCGTCGCAAAATCGGGCTCGCCAATCGTAAAGGAAACCATATCGTTGCAATTTGCGGCGATCTTGTTTTGTTTTTCTAGGAAAACCCGGATGTAAGACCGCTCTAAGCAAGAGCCTGCGCTTGATACACGATTCATTGGGAAACTATGCTCCTTTTCACATTTTTCAAAGACCGGCCCCGGCGCTTAGCTTAGGGCGGCCTCTTTTTCTACATGCTGTTGTCATAAGGCTTCAGGTGCCCAGATACGCCTCGCGCACCTTTTCGTTGTTCTTGATCTCCTTGGCGGGGCCGGAAAAGGCGATCTTCCCGGTTTCAAGCACATACGCTCTGTCAGCAATACTCAACGCCATGTTTGCGTTCTGCTCAACAAGAAGTATGGTCATGCCCTCTTTTTGGAGCATCTGGATAATATCAAATATGCCGCGTACGATGATGGGCGCCAAACCCATGGAGGGTTCGTCCAGCAGCAATATTTTCCCGCCCGTCATCATCGCCCGCGCGACGGCCAGCATCTGCTGCTCCCCGCCGGACAAGGTTCCGCCCAGCTGGCTCTGCCGTTCCGCCAGCCGCGGAAAATGATCAAACGCCCGCTCCATATTCTTTTTAATGATCGCGTGATCCTTATGGATATAGCCGCCCATAAGGAGATTTTCACGAACGGTCATATTGTAGATAATCCTGCGCCCTTCCGGCACATGGCAGATGCCGCGCTCCACAATCTTATTGGGGGGAAGCTTTGTGATCTCCTCGCCCTCAAATTTGATGGAGGTATCCTTTGTTACCTTATTCAGCCCCGAGATCGCGCGGAGCGTGCTGGTTTTTCCCGCGCCGTTCGCGCCGATCAGGGTTACGATCTCGGACTTGTTCACCATGAAGCTGATATCGTCCACGCCCCTGATGGATCCGTAAGAAACGCCCAAATGACTGATCTCTAGCATGTCTCACCATCATCCTTTCCAAGATACGCCTCGATCACCTTGGGATTTTTCTGCACCTCTTCGGGCTTACCTTCCGCGATCGTCACGCCAAAGTCGATTACCTTAATGCGGTCCGCAATCGCCATGACCATATTCATGTGATGCTCGATCAAAACAATGGTGATGTCAAAGGCATTGCGCACCTCCCGGATCAGCTGCACAAGCTCCTCCACCTCGCCCGGATTCATGCCTGCAGCCGGTTCGTCAAGGCAGAGGATCTTCGGATTTGTCGCAAGCGCTCTCGCGATCTCCAATCGGCGCTGCTTTCCGTATGGCAGGTTCTTTGCCATAAAATCCGCTTCCTGATCCAGATGGAACACCTCAAGGAGTTCCCTGGCCTTCTTCTTGAAGCTTTCTTCCCGCGCTTTGAATTTTTTCGTACGGAACAGCGCCTCCATCAGGTTATAGTCCACCTGCAGCTCCATTGCGATGAGGAGATTGTCAAGGACGCTTGCATTGCCGAACAGCCTGATGTTCTGGAAGGTACGCGCGATGCCGTTTTCCGTAAAAATGTTGGCGCGCTCCCCGTTCATCAGTTTGTCGCCGATTTTGATGGTGCCGCGGGTCGGCTGATAGATACCGGTGAGCATATTGAAAATCGTTGTCTTTCCGGCGCCGTTCGGCCCTATGACCGCAAGCAGCTCATGTTCCTGCAGCTCCAGGTTGAAATCATCCACCGCTTTTAAGCCGCCGAATTCTATAGATAAATGTTCTGCAACCAATAACGACATAACTCTTCCTGCTTTCCCGTCTTATTCCTGGCCTGCGCGCCTGTCCGGGGAATTTTCTTTTTTCCCGAAGAGGCGCTTCGCGCTCTGCAGCAGCGACGGCAGCAATCCGCCGTTCTCCGCCCGCTGATAGACGCTCTCCTTTTCACCAAAGCGCATAAAGCCGAATTCATGCCTTCCGAAGATGCCCTTGGGGCGGTTGAGCATGATGATGATCAGCGCCAGCGCAAAGATCACAAGGCGCCACTGGTCCACAACGCGCAGGAACTCCGGCAAAATGGTAAAGAGCACAGCGCCCAGCATGGCGCTGCTGTAGCTTCCAACGCCGCCCGCGTAGAGGTACATCAGCATATCCGTGGATTTCGCTTGGTTGAACATCTCCGGGTTGATAAACATCAGCTGGTGCGCATACAGCGCGCCGCCCAGGCCCGCGATAAATGCGGACAAAATGAACGATATAATCTTCTTGCGCGTCGTATTGATCCCCATCGTCTCGGCGGCCAGCTCATTTTCACGGATCGCGATACAGCTTCTTCCGTATGCGGAATGCGTGAAATTTCTGAGCAGGAACATAACGAGTATCACAATCAAGAACAGGATTGGGAACGTGGAAAGGTTCGCAATACCGCTCAAGCCCTTTGCCTGGCCGGAGTAGGGGAACACGCGCCAAAGTACGCGGATGATCTCACTAAAGCCAAGCGTAATAATCGCAAGATAATCGCCCTTTAAGCGCAGGGAGGGGATGCCGATCGCAAAGCCGATCAGCGCCGCCACAACGGCTCCAAGGAGGATTGCGGCAAAAAACAGCAGATAGGCCGCGATATCGTTCGTCATGAGTGGCGCGAACACTTTCTTGGTCAGCATTGCGGACGTATAGGCGCCTACGGACATGAAGCCCGCCTGTCCCAAGGAGAACTGCCCGGTCATGCCGTTGATCAGGTTCAGGCTCATCGCCACGATGGCGTTTATGCAGGCAAGCTTCAATATCTGGTACCAATAGGGGTTGAGGATGCCGACCTTTGCAAAGCCCTCAACAGCCAGAAATACAACGGGTATCATGATATAGCTCAGATACGATCTGTTTTGATTGCGTATGATGCTCTTTTTCATGCTATCCCCTTATACCTTTTCTGTCGTAATCTTGCCAAACAAGCCGGCGGGCTTCACAAGCAGAATAATAATCAGCACCAGATACGCCACTCCAAAACCGACATCGGCATTGAATTTTGTAGCGAATATCTCAATCACGCCCATGATGATGCCGCCGTACATCGCGCCGCGGATGCTGCCGATGCCGCCGATAACCGCGGCAATAAAGGCTTTGTTGCCGAGGAACGAGCCGATGCTGACCTCCAGCGTGGGATACATGACCCCATAAAATACGCCGCCCGCGCCGGCAAGCGCGGCGCCGATAAAGAAAGTAATGGCGATGATGGCGTTGATATCGATGCCCATCAGGCACGCCGCATCCCTGTCGGCTGAAACCGTGCGCATAGCGCGGCCCACCTTTGTCTTGCTCACGAGAAAATTAAGGCCTGCCATCAAGACAAACGCCAAAGCGATCAGTATGATCTGGGCGGATGTAATGGTAACGCCGAACATCTCGATATTCTGGCTCTTGATCAGCTCCGGAAAGGGCTTAGGAATGGGCCCGATAAACGGAAGCGCCCTGCATAGGTTCTGTATAAACATAGAAACGCCCAGCGCCGTAATGAGCGCGGACAGTTTCGGTTGATTTCTCATCGGTCGGTATGCAATACGCTCTGTAACAACGCCAATCAGGCCCACCACAAGCATTGCCGCGACAACGCTGACAAACAGGCTCTGCTGCATGAACAGGCAAGTAAAAAACGCCGTATATGCACCCAGCATTAAAAAATCGCCGTGCGCGAAATTGATCAGGTCTACGATGCCGTAAACCATTGTGTAGCCAAGCGCCACCAATGCATAGATGGTTCCCAGCTGTACGCCGTATATGAGCAACTGAAAAAACTGTGCCATAACTACCCTTCCTTTTTCATCATGCAAGAACAGGCGCTCTTTCGTTCCGCCCGCCGGGCAATCCGCAGGCGTGTTCTCACGCATCCTCCATCCCCGACGATGCCGCTCCAGGGCGGCTCCTTCGCCAGGGTACTTCCATACCGCTTTAAGGGATCAAAGCTGACGCGCCTGTCGCCAGCTTTGACAGATATGGTTCTTTTCATAATTGTTTCCGCTGTGCCGGGGCGTGAAAACGCCCCGGCATGCAGCCCTCCATTGCCGCAGAAAAAGCGGCATAAGGGTTTTCAGGAGGATGACCCGTCCTGCATTTCTACAAATTCCGTTTTACGGATTGATGGTCGTGACGTAAACGGGAACGCCATCCTTGTAAACCATGATGTTTGCCGCCTTCTGAGGATTGCGGTTTTCATCATATACCAGGTGACCGCTGGGCAGGTCGATATCGGAAGCGGCGATCGCATCGCGGAGGGCTTCGGGGTCCGTGACGCTGCCCGCGCGCTGCAGCGCATCTACCAGAATCTTCACAACGTCATAGGACATGGTGGACTGGGTGTTCGGCTCCTTGTTGTACTTTTCGCGGAAGGCCTTTGTATATGCCGCGGAAACGGGATCCGTGCTGTCGGCCGCGAACAGGGAGATGAAGTAGCAGCCTTCGATCGCTTCATTGCCGGCAAGTTCAGGGATATTCGGGTTGTCCCAGGACATTTCGCCCATGATCTTCGCGCTGATGTTCATTTCACGGATCTGCTTGATCTGCAGCGGAAGCTCGTTCGCCTGGTTGGGGAGGAAGATGACCTCTGCGCCGGAGCTCTGGATGTTAGAAAGCTGCGCCTTATAATCCTTCACGTCAGCGCCCGCATAGGCTTCAAACGCAACCACGGAGCCGCCAAGCTTCTCAAACTCGCTCTTGAAGTTGTTTGCAAGGCCCAGAGAATAATCATCGGCGTTGCTGTAAAGCACGGCCACCTTCTCTGCTTCGAGCATGTCCTTTGCCATCTTTGCGCACACAACCGCCTGGAAGCTGTCGATCCAGCAGGCGCGGAACACGTAGTCGCCGCCAACCGTCGTTACATCGGGGTTGCTGCTGGTGGTTCCGATTGCGGGAACCTTCGCGGCGGTCGCCACGGGGCCTGCCGCGATCAAGGGACCGCTCGAGTCGGGCCCGATGATGGCGATGACTTTATCCTGCCCAATCACCTTGTTGAAGGCGTTCGTCGTGATTTCGGGCTTTGCTTCGCCGTCTTCCTCAACGATTTCAATCTTGTATTTCTTGCCGCCTACTTCAAAGCCGCCTGCGCTGTTGATTTCATCAACGGCGAGGTTGACGCCATAACGGGAGTATTCGCCCGCAACGGCTGCGGGGCCCGTAAACGGCTGGACAAGGGCAATTTTCACCGTACCGGCTTCCCCATCCTTCGGGGTGTTGGCGGACGGCTGCTGGCAGCCCGCGAATGCCATCAGCATCGCTGCCACAAGAACCAGGGACAATACTTTTTTCATCGTTTATCCTCCTCATATTCATAACAGGGTTCCCTGTTAGGGTCTTTTTCATGGAATTTCATGTACTGGAACAAATTCTGTATAATATGCGTATTCTTACCCTCGAAGCAAAGAAACAGGCGCTCTTGTTTTATGCCTGACAGGAAGGGTGTTTTAGAAAAATTCTTGAATAAATTATAGTATTTCGTCTTTGTCTTTTCATCGGACAAGAAACAAAATATTATAATATTATTTAGACAAAATACAATTCCAGCCAAGGATTTGGCTGGAATTGTGGATTTGATAACAACTGCTCCCACGTTATTTCATAAAACTCCGCTGTATCGCGTATACCCGGAATACAATTGCAAGCTCTTCCTCAATGCGCGCGCCCTCCTCAACACCCAAAATTTCCTTCACTTTCCTGATTCTATATCTAACCGTATTTTTATGCAGGTGTAGCGCGTTCGCCGTTTCGATCACATCAAACGCTTTTTCCACATACACCTCCATGGTTCGAAACAGGTCGGACCCGTATTCCCTGTCGAACGCCATAATAGGTTCGAGGATGCTTGTACAGTATTGCTTCATCCAATAATCCGTGCTATAGGGCATCAGCATCCTGTATATGCCGATCTCTGAAAAACAAGTGCAACTCTGTATGTATTTTGCGGCGTATTCCGCCGCGAAAATGCATTCCCAGAACGCGTGCCGCATGTTTTCCGCCTTTTCGTGCACATTGCTGATACCCGTCACGATATCAGGCCGCAACAAGCGGATTTTTCTCTGCACGATGGCTTTCAGATCGTCCGTTTTTTTATGCTCCTTCAGGTCAAGTATCACCAGATGATTGTTTTTATACTTGAACAGATAATCCTCCTTGCCGATGAAGTTATTCAGAAGGCTATTCGTATGGTTGAGGTCCACCGTCATGGGATAGTGCGTGGAATGATAGCAGACCGTGCAATACTTCTCCGGCATGAGCGGCACCAGTTCTGATACCAGCGATCCGGCATTTAACGGCGTGAGCGTTCCCATCAGCAGCAGGTGGATTTTCTGCTCAATCAGGTCGGTTCTGTCCGCCTCGGCAATTTTATTGTTGATGGCGATCACGATGTTCTCAAAATACGCGTCGTCCCTGCCGAACAGAAAGATTGGGAAGGCCTGCTGCTCCGCATAGGCGATCACTTCCTCGGGCAGTTGTTCATAGTAGATGGTTTTAATCGCAAGCGCACTGACCCCATCCCGGCAGAGTCCCTTGATCGCGGATAATATCCTTTCGGGGTGATCTTTTGCAAACAGGAGGCTCGAAATGACAAAGGCCTCCTTGCCGAAGGTCCACAGCCCTTCCAGTTGCGGATTTTCATTGGCGTATTCATAATCCAGGATTCCGATGTTGGAGACCTG
>JAEYLA010000310.1 GCA_023461495.1 Bacillota bacterium
TACTTGCCGAAGCGGGAGGACGGAGTATAGCCGTCCTTTTCGTAAATGCTCAGCCATTCTTTGAGGCGGCTTAAGAACTCCTCGTTGGTGCGGGTTTTCTCAAGCATGTTGATAAACTGCTCCGTCACATCCGCGGGGTTGCCGCCGGAAAGCACGCGGCGCATGGTGAACACACCCTCAAGCTCTGCCTTACTAAGCAGCAGCTCCTCGCGGCGCGTACCGGACTTGTAAATATCGATCGCCGGGAAGATGCGCTTTTCGGACAGCTTGCGGTCCAGATGGATTTCCATGTTGCCCGTGCCCTTAAACTCTTCAAATATGATGTCGTCCATACGGCTGCCAGTTTCCACAAGCGCCGTTGCAATCACGGTGAGGCTGCCGCCGTTTTCAATGTTGCGCGCCGCGCCGAAAAAGCGCTTGGGCTTGTGGAGCGCGCCGGGATCCAAGCCGCCGGAGAGCGTTCTGCCCGTGGGCGGGATGGAAAGGTTGTATGCGCGCGCAAGGCGGGTAAGGCTATCCATCAATATGATGACGTCCTTGCCCATTTCCACAAGACGCATGGCGCGCTCCAATACCATCTCCGCAACGCGGGTATGGTGCTCGGGCAATTCATCGAATGTGGAATAGAGCACCTCGCCCTTGATACTTCTCTGCATATCCGTCACTTCTTCCGGGCGCTCGTCAATAAGCAGCACCATCAGATGCGCGTCGGGATGGTTCCTTGCAATGCCGTTTGCGATGTTCTTTAGCAGCGTCGTTTTACCGGCCTTGGGCTGGGCGACGATCATGCCGCGCTGTCCCTTGCCGATAGGAGCAATGAGGTCGATCAAACGGATAGCAAGGTTGTTCTGCCCCGGATACTCAAGCGTAAGCCTTTCATCCGGATAGACGGGAACAAGCTCTTCAAACGGCCTGCGCGGGCCCATTTCTTCCGGCGCAACACCGTTGATAGCCGTGATATATAAGAGCGCCAGAAAGCGTTCGCCTTCCTTGGAGGGGCGTGTCTTGCCCGTGACCATGTCGCCTGTCTTTAATGAAAAACGACGGATCTGCGCGATGGACACATACACATCCCGGTTGCCGGGCAGATAATTGTCCGAACGCAGGAAGCCGTAGCCATCGGGCAGCACTTCCAATACACCTTCCGCGTCCCCGCAATCACCGCCCTGCAAAAGCTCGGGCACGGCGGGGTTGCTGGTGCCGTATTCCTTGTTGTAATACCCTTCTTGCCTGCGGAAGTTTGCATCCGCTTCCTGCTCCGGCGCGTACGGCTGCTGTTGCGGCGGCGGCTGCGGCGGCTGCTGCGGCGGGGGTTGGAAACCTGCGGCCTGATAGCCCTGCTGCGGCGGCGGCTGGTAAGCGGGCTGCTGCTGGTAAGCCGGCGGCTGGTAGGCGGGCTGCTGCTGATAAGCGGGCTGCTGATAGCCGGACCCCTGCTGCTGATAGCCGCTGTTGTAGGGGCGGCGCGGCTGATAATTGTTCTGTTGCTGATAGTTGTTATACGTGCGGCGCGGCTGATAGGAAGTATCGTTCTGCTGCTGATAGTTGTTATACGTGCGGCGTGGCTGATACGCGGATTCTCCCTGGGGCTTTGCCTGATAGCCCGGCGCAACATACGCGGGCTTGCGGAATTCTTCCGCTTCGCGCGGCGAGGGTGGCGCAAATGCCGCGGCCTGCTGCTGCGCGGGCGCCGCTGCTACGGGTTCCTCGGGCGTTGCGTGCGCTGCCGGGGCTACAGCATCAGCCAGAGGTTCAGCTGCGGTTTCCGGCGCTGTCGCAGCCCTTTTGCGGCGCGGCGCCTGCTTAGGGGGCTCCGCCTCCTCCACCGGAATCATCAGAGGCTCGTCTTCATCCGGAAGCTGCGCCGCAAATTCCGGCACATCTTCCCCTGCCGGGGCTGATCCTTCCCCCAGCAGCATTTCTATCAATTCATTTTTGCGGTATTTTGTGATTGCCTTTACGCCGGCAAGCCTTGCAAGCTCCCTGAGGTCCGCAAGACTCTTGGTCTGTAGAGCTTCTCTATTCAACTCCACCGCTCCTTTCATAGACGTACGAAAATTTTATATGATCCTCTGCGCAACGGCAAACGCGCGCTGCGCACAGAAGATAACCCTGTGCATGAGTAGACGAATATGTGATTTTGTCATGGACAATCGATGCTGATGCAATATAGGATACCCGAAAAACCGGCTGCTTAAACCAAGCCTACACGGATTTAGGCAACGCGTTTCTTGTATTGCCCTGAGGGAAACTGCTAAAAAGATCAGCCTGGACAGATACTCCCAGTTGTAATCATCATAGAGTATGCGTATGGCATTGTCAATAGCACATCCTCCCTGTCATTTTTGAAAAGTCCACATATATGTGTGTTTTAACACATATGTCACAAAGAATTTACATAATACACCGTATAACCGGGTCGATCCCGGCATAGTAGTGCTGTGACAGGGTTTACAAACGCCTGCCTGTACGATTGTCGAAGGAGCATACGGGCAAATCGTTGTCCACGGCTAAGGCGGTCAAAGCTGCGGGTTTTGACATTGACCCTTATTGAAGGATCGAAACGCTAAGGATTTTTGATGAAGGAAAACAGCATTTACGAATCCGCACTAAGGGAATGCGGATTCGTATTAAAAGGAGGAAACCATATGCCGGACTACCGGGAGCTGGACAGCGGAAAATCCCGCACGCGTACGCATAACGTGCATATCGACAACCGAAACAGAACAAGCATCACCGGAGTGAGCGATGTGGAAAGTTTCAACGAGCAGGAGGTTATTTTACAGACCGAAGCCGGCGGATTACGGATTGAAGGAGAGGGTCTGCACCTTTCCAAGCTGAATCTGGACGACGGGCAGGTGGTGGTGGAAGGCGAGGTCATCGCGCTTGAATACGAACCCGTTACGCCCGAACGCCGCGGCGGCCTGTTTTCCCGCATGTTCCGATGAACAATACATTGCTGCAGCCCGCCGCCTTCCTTGTGCTCGCATATGGAGGCATCTTTGCGGGGCTTTGTTATGACGCGCTTCGCCTGATCCGCCGTATCTTCCGGGGACGCCTGATGTGCACCCTGTGCGATGGCGTGTTTGTGCTGTGCGCAGCCGGGGTATTAATCATAAGTCTGCTTTACGCGACGGGCGGCACAATACGGCCCTATCTCCTGGCCGGCTATTTTTCGGGCTTTTTTTTAGAGCAATGGAGCGTGAGTTCCCTCTTTTTCCGCCTGTTTCACTCTATACTTGGCAGACGAAGGGTGCTATAATAGCGGTACTGGAAAGATTTATATTTAGGCCGCGTATTGATTGCAGTCCTCACTAAACTTTAGGGCGATTGTTTCGATATACAAAAGCAAGGGTGAGCGCTATGAAGAAAGCAAAACGCCAAAATGCCTTGCGGCCACAGCATATCCTGCTGGGGTGCTTTTTGGTGCTGATTGTTTTAGGCGGCGTCTACCTTTCCCAAAACGCAAAGCTTGCGGAAATTAAACGCGAGCAGGCGGCGCTCAACGAAACCTACGAGGATATGCTTCTTGAGGAACAGCGTTTGAACGGCATGCTCGGCTATGTGCAGACCAATGAGTATATGATGCAGTACGCCCGGGAAAAATTGGGCTATGTCGGCCCCTACGATTTTAAATTTTACAGGGAAGCGCCAACGGAATGATCGCCTTTAAGACCGCCGTGATCGACATCGGCAGCAACTCCATACGGTATTTCTGCGCCGCCGCCGCCCAAAAGGGCGTGGCGGTTTTTGCGCCTAAGCAGCTGAATACAACGCGTCTGGCAGAAAGCATTCTCATGGATGGCACCCTGCAGGACGCCGCGATCGAACGTTCCATCGCGGCAATAGAAGCGTTCTTAGTCCTTGCCCGTGAGCACGGCGTGGAAGCGGTGTACGCCTACGCCACCAGCGCCGTGCGGGACGCGAAAAACCGCGGCGCGTTTTTAGAGCGGGTACGGGCCCGCTGCGGTCTTATAGTGGACGTGCTTTCCGGCGAGGAAGAGGCGCGGCTTGCCTACCTTGGCGCAACAGGGCATCTTGGCGGCGGCCTCATCGACATCGGCGGCGGCAGCGCGCAGGCAATCACGCCTGACCGGGCATATAGCTTTCCCATTGGCTGTGTACGGGCAAAGGACCTGTGCAGCGCTTATAAGCCCGAAGAATATCCCGCCGTCATCAGAAACTGGCTCGAGCGCGCCATACAAAATGCGCTTTCCGGCATGGAGCAGCCGCGCTGGACGGGCGTGGGCGGTACGATCACTACGCTCGGCGCATTGCAGGCGGGGCTTACCGCTTATGACAGCCTGCGCGTCAACGCGCAGACGCTGACGCCGGAGTGCGTCGGCATGCTCTATGAAACACTTCTGGACATGGGCAAAGCGAGAAAAGAGCATCCGCTTCTTCTGGCGCGGCACGACATCATACTCTTCGGCGCGCTGATTTTGCTGGAACTGATGCGGCGGCTCAATATCCATGCGCTGCATGTCAGCGACGCTGACGGCATGGAAGGCTACCTGATGGACCGCGCGGGGCGCTGAATGCCGCATAAAAATGCGCGTCCTATTGAACAGGCCGCGCATTTTTCTATCGCTTTTCGGTGCAAGCCTGATCAGGCTTTCTTCATCACGGGGATATAGATATCGATCTGCTTGCCGGTGTCCGTCATGCACCGTTCATCATAGAGCTCGTAATCCGCGCATTTGTGCGCATACTCATAGCCGGAAGCGGAAAACCACTGCTCGTAAATGAAATTCCACGTGCCCTGGATGGCCGCCACAAATCCTTGCTGGTCGGCGGGCGGGGTCGTAAACACCGCATAGGTCGCCGCGGGCACAAGCGCTTTGTGGAATTGTTCCGGCACGGCGGCGGGGTCCGCCACTTCCAGGCCGATGACGTAGGAGAACTCGCCCGTTTCCATATCCATGTCCATGCAAATTCCATATTCGCTGTGGCTGACCGGTAGAAACGCGCTGTGCAGCGTTTCCATATTGTTCTTCATATAGTCCTGCCAGAAGGCGGGGATCGCCTTGCTGTTTTCCCCGCTCA
>JAEYLA010000311.1 GCA_023461495.1 Bacillota bacterium
GTATACCGTTAATATTAGCCTTTTTTCAACCATTTTTAACAAATTACAACAATATTCTCTATCTCTCACCGTGCACACCAAATACTCCCTCAAACATCTGCGAAGGCCCGCCTTGAAGAAATGGGCATAAGAGTCAAAAAAGCCCGCAATTGCGGGCTTTTTTGACTTAAACATCCTTTTTGTAAAAGAATTCCGGAACGGTGCCCAGATTTGCTCTGGGACACACCGGGTATAACGCATGAGGTATTTGTGGGTTCTATATCGGTTCCAGTATGGTTCAACAGCTTGTCCGGTTAGCCTGTGCCGTTCACCCCTTTTATTAAGCATTATTGCTGCTTTTCATCCAATCCCAACAGAAACCGGTACAACGGTTTTAACAGGCGGAAGCCTTCCTGAATTTCTTCCGCCAGCTCCGGCTTCATGGTGTTTTTCAGTTCCGGCGAGGAGAAGCAGAAGGACATGCTGCGTTTGTTGAGCCAGGGGCGGATCGCCACGGGCGCGTCCTGAAAGCGCGGCCGCTTGAACTCCTCCCCCTGCCAGCGAAAGCGCTCCACAAAGGCGGCGTTGTTGACAATCTCCAGAAATTTCTGCGGCTGGGCAAGCATGCGCTTTCGGGCATCCGCCATGAACTGCGGCAGCGGATAATACATGCCCATGCCGTATCCATACGCCGTGCGCTCAAATTCCGCATAGAGCACAAAGCTTTCTCCCGTGGCTGCGCCCGGGTATTTGAACGACAGGAATGCATGATCCCGGTATGGGGATTTGTCCTTGGTGTAGCGGGTATCCCTGCGGATGCGGGATACGACGGAAGAAGGGCGCACGTTAAAATTGGGGTCTACCTCCAGAGCGGCTTCCCCGAGCGCGTCCGCCAGCGCCAGCATGGGTTCCTTGACGCTTTTTTCATACCGCTTGCGGTTCTCTTCAAAAAAGGAATGTTCGTTTTGAAAGGCGATCTCCCAGAAAAAGCGGTATGCGTCCTCCGTCAGCCCCTGAAATGTATGCATGATATCTTTCATATAAATTCTCTTTCTTTTGGATGCAACAGGCGGAGGAGGCAACGCCTCCTCCGCACAGAGATTCCTGTAATCCTTATAAAAAGCGATAGAAACGCTTTTATAGCACGTTACCTGTCGTCCGTATTGCGCACCCGGTGCACCCGGTTGCGGATTTCCGGTGAGGCATGCGGCGCTTTCTGCTCCGGTTCAGGCTCCACATGGCGCGCCTGCTGCGGCGCATGCGGCTGTACGGGTATGCGCCTTTCCTGCTGCGGCATATGCGGTTCCGCAGGCATGCGGGGCTGCGACGGGGACGGATACCCCGGGCGCTGTACCGGAATGGCGCGCGTATCGGAAGAAAAGTCCACCGGTTCTTCGCTGTAAGATTGTGCAGCGCGTCCACGGTAGCTGTTTTCCTGCGGCGGATATGCCTGGGACTGCGCTTCACGCTCCGCGGCGCTCACGCGCGCCTGCGCCGCGGTACGCGCGCGGTGTTGCTCCGATTCGGGTTCATGCATGCCGGGGGCGGCGCTGCGCCTGCGCTCATACGCGCCGCGCGCACGGGGAAGATCATCCTGTTCTTCCGCGTCCAAGGCCGCGTTGCGTTTGCGCTCATAAATCGAAAGCGCAAGCAGCGCGATACCGGCAACCGCCATGAGCGCCGCAAGTACAATCAATACCGTGACAAGCGTCTTATTCATGCCGCCGGTCTTTACCGGCTCCTCTTCCTGTGCGGGACTGTTTGCGGGCGTGGGAGACGCTAAAGAAACATAATCGGCTTTGAGCTTTGCTTCATACGTGTGCTGCGCGCCGGAAGGGTCGGATGCGGTCAACATAAATTCCAGCTCGCGCGGGGCGCTGATGAGCAATTCCTTTTCAACGACCGTCTCGCCCAGGGGCAGAATATCCCAAGGTTCGATATTGCCCAGCTCTTTTTCGGAAACCAGCGCATTGACCATATCCACATTGGAATTGTTCTGGATGGTGAACCTCACCTTCATGCGTCCGCTATCCGTAAGCGGCTGCAAAACGGTGGCCGCAAGCGTGAGCGAAACATGGCTGGGATCCACATATGGCCACACTTCGTAGCTGGTGGTTTTGTTTTCATACGGCTGACCGGAGGTGTCCGTACCTGTTACCACAAAGGATACATTCCGAAGCTCCGAAGTGGAAACGGCGTATGTAAATGTCTTTTCCTTGCCGGCCTCAAGCGTAAATGCCTCCTGGCTGACAGCGTTGCCGAGCTCATCCTTGATGGCGAGCTTGCTGATGGTCTGGTTGCCCTTATTGGCCAATACAAGCGTAAATACCACACCCTCGGGAGAAGGCTCACTCTTGGTGACGGCAAGATCAAGCTGCACATTCACCACCGCAATGGTCAGCGGATCAATGGAAATCGCCTTGCCTTCCCCTTCGAGCTGATAGGTAATCGAAGGCTGGCTGACAGCGTCCTGCGCGCCAAGCGTCAATTCATAGGTCACGGTCTTCGATGCGCCCGCAGCAAGCGTGAAGTTGCTTGCAACAGCCGCACTGCCCGCGACAGGGTCTTTGACGGTGATGCCCGTCATATCCGCAGGGCCGGGGTTCGTGAGCGTATAGCTTAGCGTAATCTTATCGCCGGATTTCCCGGAAGCCTTGCTTGCCGTACGCGTCGCCGTCATTTCCGCGGCGGGCGCACTGCCCAATGTAATGGAAACATCCTTCGATTTTGGGGCGCCGTTCTCTGTCCAGCTAAGCGTATAGACAATTGTCTGGCCCAGCATATCCTCCGTTACGTCAACGCCGCTGATGGTAAAGTTCAGCTTGCCGTTGGGCGGCACCACCTGGCTGGAAAGCTGGCTGCTGCCGGTTAGCCCGTTACCGGAAATATTGATATCGCGCATTTCGTAAGCGGAATCGTTCACCACGGAAAATCTCGCGATGATCGTGCCTGCGGAGGTAATCTGCGCAGGCTCCGTTGTCGCCTGCACAGTGGCCGCAAGCGCGTGTGACGCAAGCAGCAACAGCAATATGAATGCGCTCAGTGCGGAAACAACTTTTTTCATGGAATAACGGTATCTCCTTTATGGTCTATAGGAGTAGCAATACGTATCTTTAATACGATACTACCATAAAAATATGATTATTATACCCGTGTGACCCAGCCGTGAGTGTCCGCAATCTCCCCAAGCTGTATGCCGGTGAGCGTATCATACAGCTTCTGCGTCACGCTGCCGATCTGCCCGCCGTTGATGAGGATGCTCTTGCCTTTATAGTGAAGCTCTCCAACCGGTGAAACCACAGCCGCAGTACCCGTGCCGAAGGCTTCCTTGAGTTCTCCGCTCGCCCCCGCTTCCATCAGCTCGGAAATAGAGATTTTGCGTTCTTCTACCTTCAGGCCCATCTCTTCTACGAGCGTCAGGATGGATTTGCGCGTGATGCCGTCGAGTATGCTGCCCTCCACAGGCGCGGTGCAGATGGTATCGCCAAGAAGGAACATCATGTTCATGGCGCCCACTTCTTCCACATACTTGCGCTCCACCCCGTCCAGCCAGAGCACCTGGCTGAACCCGCGCGCGGCGGCTTCCTCCGACGCCTTGATGCTTGCGGCATAGTTGCCGCCGGTTTTTGCATTGCCGGTACCGCCTTTGACGGCCCTGACATAGTTGTCTTCCACATAGATGCGGATAGGCGCAAGGCCTGAAGCATAATATGCGCCGGACGGCGAGCAGATGATGTAATACAAGAACCGCTCGGCCCTGTGTACGCCAAGCGCCGCGCCATCGGCAATCAGCGTGGGGCGCAGGTAAAGCGTTGCGCCAGGGGCATGGGGCACCCAATCACGCTCCAAATCAACCAGTGCCGCCATGGCCTGATAGTTGTCTTCCACATCGATCTCAGGCATGCACATCCTCTGTGCGCCCTTGTTCAGACGGCGGGCGTTGTCCCGCGCGCGGAACAGAAGGATTTCGTCCTTCTTGGAGCGGTAGGCCTTGAGCCCCTCGAATATCTCCTGCCCGTAGTGCAGCACGGGGCTTGCAGGATCGAGCTGCAGACTCTGGTAGGGCTGTATGCGCGCGTCGTGCCACCCCTTGCCCTCATCGTACTCCATCATAAACATATGGTCCGAAAAGAGCTTCCCAAACCCAAGCTTTGTTTCATCCTGCGGCTTCGCCTTAAACGCCGTTGCCCTGCTGGTGATGATCTCCATGCCTGCATTCCTCCGCTTATAAAATTTGCTCCCGTCTGACCGGGAAATTGATTCTAACGCCTATACTACCGGAAACGCGCCGTATGCAATACCGGTTTCCTTCGGGTGTACGCGGCCGTCCGTCTTCTCAGCAAGCGTTTTGATGAACGCCTCTGCATCCGCCTCCGGCACAACAAGGTCCGCTTCCACATCCTCCATGTAGCGTACCTCCCTGAGGGCTCCATCCCGGCGCAGCAGCGGCTCAATCACGGCAAAACGCGCGTAATCGGTCTTTACAAGAAGCGTTACGCAGGGACGCATCTCCACAATGCCCGCTTCTTCCATGCTCATGGACGCGGCCTTGGAATATGCCCGCACCAGGCCTCCTGCGCCCAGCAGCACACCGCCAAAATACCGTGTGACCACGCACAGGACATCTACAAGCCCCTTTTGGCGGATGGCTTCCATCATGGGAAGACCCGCCGTACCCGACGGCTCCCCGTCATCGCTAAAGCGCGCCGCGGAACCATCCGGGCCGATGCAATAGGCAAAGCAGTTGTGCGTCGCGTCCCAATGCTGCTTGCGAAGCTGTGCAAGCAGGTTGAGCGCCTGCTCTTCCTCCGTTACTGGAAAACACCGGCCAATAAAGCGGGATTTTTGAATGATCAGTTCAATCTCCGCTTCTTTTTGCACCGTGCGGTATGCGCGCATCAGGCAAGGCGGATACGGCAGAAGCCCTTCTTACCTTTGCGCAGGATCACGCCGTCGTCTGCAAGGCTCTCAGCAGAGAGCATGAGATACACATCCGCCACCTTATCGTCGCCAACAAACACCGCGCCGCTTTCGATAAGCCTGCGGGCGTCGCTCTTGGATTTTGCAAGGCTGCCCTTTACAAGAAGATCCGTCACCCGGAGGCCGGTTTCTTCCACTTCCGCCGTGGAAAGCGCGACAGTGGGCATATGGGAAAGATCGCCGCCGCCGGAGAACAGCGCTTCCGCCGCATCCATGGCCTTTTGCGCTTCTTCTTCCCCGTGCACCTGACGGGTCAGTTCAAACGCCAGCACACGCTTTGCCTCGTTGATGGCGCTGTCACGGAGTGCGCCAAGGCGGCGCACCTCTTCCATGGGAAGGAACGTCAGGAGCGCCAGGCAGCGTTCGACATCCGCATCGTCCACATTGCGCCAGTACTGGTAAAAATCAAATACGGAGCACTTTTCTTTATCCAACCACAGCGCGCCCTTTTCGGTCTTGCCCATCTTGCGGCCGTCGCTCGTGGTCAGAAGCGAGCAGGTCAACGCATAGGCGGGCTTTTGATCCTTGCGGCGGATTAAGTCCGCACCCGCCAGGATATTGCTCCACTGATCGTCTCCGCCCATCTGGAGCACGCAGTTTTCCGTGCGGTTGAGCACGAGGAAATCATAGCTCTGCATGAGCATGTAGCCCATTTCAAAATACGTCAGCCCCTGCTCCATACGGTTTTTATAGCAGTCCGCGGCCAGCATGCGGTTCACGGAGAACAGCACGCCGATATCGCGCATAAACTCAAGGTAATTTAGGGGGAGCAGCCAATCCGCATTGTTCCTGACAACAGCCTTGCCTTCGCCAAAGTCTAAAAGGCGGGACATCTGCGCCTGGAATTTGCGTGCGTTCTCCTGGATTTCTTCCTGCGTCATCATGCGGCGCATATCCGTCTTGCCGGAAGGATCGCCGATCATGGTGGTACCGCCGCCGAGGAGCGCAATGGGCCTGTGCCCTGCACGCTGCATGTGCGCCATCGCCATCAGCGCCACGTAATGCCCCACATGGAGGCTATCCGCAGTCGGATCGAACCCTATATAAAACGTAACGCTTTCTTTGCCCAACAGTTCCCGAAGCTCTTCCGGGTGCGATGCCTGCTTGATAAAGCCGCGTTCTTCCAGTACGTCGTATGCGTTTCTCATGATACCTGTCCTGTCCTCCCCAATCGCGCCGTTTTCAGCGCCTTATTGC
>JAEYLA010000312.1 GCA_023461495.1 Bacillota bacterium
TAGGCCCGCCCGGCTTCATATACCCCGACAGACAGAACGCACAGCCCTAAAAACGAAAGAAAGAGGATATTGAAGAGCTTCGGCTTGAGAAGCTGAAATACCTTTAAAATCACAAATACAATCAATATGCCGGTACAAACAAGTACCAATGGGGAATAAAACAGGCTTCCTCCGGAAAAAGCCGTAATGAATGCTGCAAAGAGGCCGATCACCGCCAAAACGATGGCAGAAACAAGTGTGATGAGTATCTTTGTAAATACCTGCTGCACGTATTACCTCCAAAAACGATTGTAGCTCCAGGTATTATACCAGAAATTCTATAAAAGGCACACCATCGTCCCCCTGACTGTGCTGGCTCTGGTTGCGGCGGCATACATCGGGCTAGCGCTTGGCGAGCGTGACATTGGATGAAGCGTCTGTGCAGAATATTAAGGAAAAGCACCCATTGGACGCTTTTTTCTTACGCCGCAGCAATCCGCTCGATAAGCCGGGCCAATACCATATTTTTCAAGCTGTCCCGGCTTTTCTAAAGCCGCACGCCGGTTGATAGTTCTCCAATGTATCCATCCCATAG
Source organism: Bacillota bacterium (assembly GCA_023461495.1). Lineage (GTDB taxonomy): Bacteria > Bacillota > Clostridia > Christensenellales > CAG-138 > JAEYLA01. The sequence goes on from JAEYLA010000312.1 coordinate 575, forward strand.
GTCGGGGCTGAAATCCAGCAAGTTCAGCGGATTCTCCGTAATCTCTTTGTGCAGCATATCGTCTATCATACCGGTTTCCAAACAGTGTATCTTTTCAATTTGGGATACCTGATCCATACTGTACACCACGCTTAATCCGCGTGCGCAGAGTACGGCGGCCTTTGGAAGCTCGCTGTTGACGATTTTGATTTTATTGGCGCTTTTTTCGTCGATATGGGCTTCGAATCGGCGCAGATAGGGGATGCGGTTCTCCGGCGCAACATCGACAGCGCCAAGCAGCGGGACGATGGCCTTTCCGGTAACAAAAAAATGCACCATGGCATCGACTGTCACGTAAAAAACGGTTTCTTTTGTAAGAACGCTGTGAAACAGCTTCAAAATATTTTCCCTGATGCAGGGATTGTTCTGCACTGCCCCCAATTCTTCCGCTTCAAGCAAGTAGCCGATGGAAATAAAATTGTATACGGCATCGATCTGCCGCCCGATCAATTCATCGATACAGGAAGGATTGGCCTCTACATATGAAATTGCCTCGCGCTTGTTGAAGCTGGCTTTTTTCGCCTCCTTTTTCATAAGGGCATTGAAGAATGACGGCAGATATCCCTTATGGGTAATCAACGACATCAAGGGGGCCCCGTCTATCTGCGTACTGAAAAGCAACAGGAATTTTCCCTTTAACAGCAGGAAAGTGCTGTTGATTTCCTTTGTAATCTGCCACAGGTTCAGGTCCACATATTCTTGCGCATGCACAATCTTTTCAAGAAAGCCAAGGGTATGTTCGCCGCTTGCCGCCCTCATGTTTGAGATATCAAAAAAATGATTGAACGTGATAGTTTGGCCCGCGCCCAACAGATGCACCCTTTGGAAGATATCGGTCTGCACGCGGTTAAAAAGTTCCAGCGTGCTGTAGAACTCCAAAAGGGTGTTGGTATCATGGCTTGTAATAGAATCGGAAACGATAATACACAGCATGTTCAGGATATTCTTTTTTCCTAAAAAGCATAACTCCGTATCGGAATAACCCAAATTCGTATTGTTTTCTTCTTCAAAAGCCCTGTCTAGAAAATATTCCATGGCGTTGGCCAAGAATATTTCCAATTCATGCGCTGAATTGAAGTCGTAGATGACCGGGAAAATATTTTTAAACTTTAAATAGCAATTCCGGCTGTAAATTGCCTGGGAAAAATATTTTGCGGCCTGCCTGCTAAATGCCTTCTTTTCTTTTGTAAAAGGAAGCCTCCTGCCTGTAAGAATTTTGCTTAGCCCGCTCGGCGTCATATTCATGCTTAAGGCAAAATCTGTTTTGGAAATTTGTGCAATGTTTATGAGTTCTTCTAACAATACGCCTATTTTCATTTGTTCCCTCAGCTGACACACTATACTTCAGACTATTTATACACCATTTTTCCCCCATTCACTTTCCTGAAAAAGAAATTTATTATTCAAAAATTTCTTTTTTTGCTCAACCGTGAAAAGCGATTCTCTTTGTTTGTCAAGCGGGTGATGATGCATTCTTATACAATTTATACTGAGCCTGTATAGGATTCCTGCAAAAAGCTGCAGAATACCCGATGTTCATTGCTTTTTGAATAACAGACTTATCATAAAGGGCAATAGGCCGTATAATCAAGACCTTTCTTGTTTAAAAGCGTAGCCCTTGCCTTTATTAGTATCGGAGAATTTGCAAGATTCATTCCAGGTTAACACAAGGAGGCAATACGAATGGGACAAAACTTAAAACGCAAATGGACAAGCCTGGCGCTGGCGCTGCTGATGCTGCTAAGCGCCATTTTGCCGATCAATGTTGCGCGTGCGGCCACACCCAGCACCCTTGACGCGAGTGTGACAGTCACAGGTGTTTCGGAGGGCGGAACCATAGATGGCTCTACAGGCATTGGAATAACGGTCAATTTTCCGGTTCCTGTCCTAGGCGATGGCGTCGACGATTATTTCCGGCATAATGATGAAGTGACGCTGCTGCTAAGCACATCATTTATGTTTGATCCAGTCCCCGCTGCTCCTATCACTTTGTACCATAAAGGGAAATCACTGGGGACCGTTACTTTGGGGAATAATGCGAGTGGCCAGGCCATCGCTACGATTAAATTTGACGGGGATGAGGACATCTTTGATCCAAGCAAACTCCCCTCCGATGGCACACCGGCATTTTCTGGCATAAGCGCGTGGTTTAACGCGGATCTTACATACAACGATACCCATAATACGGATCACGCTGGCAATAAAACCGTAAGTATCCTGGAAAAAACCTATAAATTGCTGCTTCCCGGCGATATTATTACGCATACGGTGGAAAAGGAAGTCAGTTCCGTAAACTTGGCGGAAGGTACCATTATGTGGGCCGTCACCATTACCGCCACCAGCGATACAGAACCCGCAACCCATATTGATTTGAAGGATTACGTGTTCGAGGACGACCTGGCGAATGTGGGGACATATGTTACTGGCAGCTTCTCGCTGTCCGGTGGTACACTGGTCGTTCCCGATCCGGATGGCGCGCCGCCCACTACCAAGCTGGCCTACACTTTCCCGGCGGGCTCTACCAGCCCCCAGACAATTACCTTCAAAACCACTATCCCGCCGGCAAAGTTGAGCGGCGGCGGCAATATTACCAACCGCGCAGACCTGCTTCAGAACGGCACGTCGGTGGACAACGATGATGCCGAAGCCATCATCCCCACGCCTTCGGTGACCAAAACGTTTGATGCAGAAGGAGAGATCGGCGATATCTACAATCCCACCAACCGCACCATCACCTGGTATGTTGAGGTAGACAACAACGGGAGAACACTGAACAATCTGACCATCACCGATGTTTTGACCGGTGGCCTAACTCTTCAGGCGGCGCAGTGGCAAAGATGGGACGCCGGCACAAGTCAATGGGCCGACGTGGGAAGCGGAACTTGGGTAAGCGAGCCAACAGACAGTAAATATGTGATTGGCGATGTAAACTACCGCGGACGCCTGAAGATTATCACCGAAGTGCCCAATGACGCCAATGGATCCGTGATCCGTAAAACCTACTATAATCAGGCTTTCGCCACCTGGACCTACGAAGGCGGCGGCGCTGGAAGCGGCATGACCGGGAACCCCGGAGTAGGAATAGGGTACGACGCCATTACAAAGAGCGGCACGCAGAGTACTGCCGAGGTGGCCAGCCATCAGGTCACCTGGACTATCAATGTCGCTATGAAGACCCAGATCGCCACAGGCTATGCGGTGTACGATCTTTTTGTCCATGATAAAAACACAACGGACATTGATCTCACTGACGCGGCAAACTGGCCTGCCGGCCTCAGCATTGGGCCCGGCAACATCACACGCAACAATGGGCAGATGTATATTGGGATGGTCAGTAAGGACGACCATCTGACCTATGAAGTCATTCCGCTGTATAAGGGCGGCAACCTTATCGCAACTTTGGTGAAAATCACAGGCATCCAAAGCACCGGGAGCAATCAGGTTAAGCTGTCCAGTCAGATTCTCGATCCTGAGATCCTTGCCGGAAACAAATCGGACCAAAAGGCGACCAACACCGCCGCCCTCTACTTCAACACCATCCACGGGGGCAATGCCACCGCAACAGTGGATTACGAAAATCAAATCCTTGCCAAGGAGATGCTCAAACGCGCCGAGGTAGCCAACGACCATACCGGCGGGACAATCAACGCCAACGAGCGCACCACCAATAAGGAGGAGGGCTTCCATTACGGCTATAAAGAGGTGATCTTCCGTCTCAATGTCAACGCTGCCGGTTTGGACTTCGCCACCGTGGAAAGCAACCTGAGCGGCGGTTTCGGACCTGTCACCGTGACCGACATATTGCCCGAAGGGTGGGAATTCGCGGACTTCAGCTCAGGCAGTAAATACCTGATTTACGATGGAAACGGGAATGCCGACGGAACCGTTACGGCGGCCGGCACCCCGCTGTCTGCTAGCGCGATAGCCGCCATAGGTCTCAGTTCGCCCATCGGCGGCCGCACCGCTACGTTTACGTTCAATACGCTGAACAAGCCCTATGTGATTCTGGTCAAAGCCCGGCCTACCGATGCTACGTTTGACGGGTACCTTACGGGGGCCAACACCCGGGATGTAACCAACACCTTAGGCCTGTACTCCGCAAATTGGAACCCCGGCGTAAGCGTAACGCAAAAGGTCACGGTTAACAGTAAAATTTTGGAGAAGACCTTGGATTTGAGCAAGCAAAGCCAGGGTATCCTGATCTGGACGGTCAACTATACCCCCTTTGGGCGGGAAATCGGTACCGGACTGGAGGATACGCTGCCCCAGGGCATCGACCTGCGCACTGATTCAAGCGGCCAACTGATTTGGGAGCAGGACGGCAGCCGCAACATCAATGTCTACGAGATGACGCTGAACCCCGACGGCAGTGATAATTACGTGCTGGGCACGCAACTACCCCTGAATGAGCTGAAATCCTGTGTCAGTTATAACGCCGATACCCGCAAACTGACCTTTGCCTTCCCGGATGAAACCAAAGCCTATCGGATGGCCTATGTCACCGACATCACCGGCATGCCGGGCGCCGTAACCAATGCGGTGAAGCTGGTGGATGCTACCGGTTCAGGCACCAGCACGAACGAATCCTTTTCCATTACCGCGCAGCAGGGGGCTGCTACCATGGGGCGCAGTGGCTATCTGGTACTGAAAAAGACGGACACAATCCCTGTTATTTTGTCAGGTGCAAAGTTTACTCTCTACAACACCAATGCGGACGGATCCAGAGGTTTTGCACGGGCGGAAAGAATCACCAACAACGAAGGGCTGGCCTGGTTCTATGGCCTGGTTCCCGGAACTTATATCCTCGCTGAGACAGGCTCTCCCTCCGGCTATCAGAATAATCCTCTTGAATACAATGTTGTGGTAGGCTCTGATCTCAGAACAACGGTGAGCGGTTCCGGCATCATTACACATGCAAATCCGTTTGTTGTGGTCAACTACCGGGAGTCGGATCAGGTGGGCACCCTAACGGTTCGCAAGACCGTTGCGGGAAATGATATGGAGCCCGGCAGGAAATTTGAATTCATTATAACACTGAGTGACACGCTCAATACCTATACATACATCGGAGCGAACGGCGGGCCAAGCGGAACCATTAGGGGCAATGCTACAATCCAACTTGCGGGCGGGCAGAGCGCCACCATTGCCGGATTACCGCAGGGCGTGACCTATACGGTAACGGAAGAGGACTACACCCCCGACAGGTATGTTACCACGAAAGCAGGGGAAGCGGGTACAATCGTTGCGGATGTTACCGCAGAGGCCGTATTTACGAATACCAGAAATGCACCCGGCTCCCTGACCGTCAGCAAAACGGTTATGGGGAATGCCGCGGAAGAAGATAAGAAATTTGAATTCACGATAACCCTGAGCGATAAGGACAATACCTATACGTACGCCGGGGCGAACGGCGGGCCAAGCGGAACCATAAAAGGCAGTGCCACAATCGCGCTTGCGGGTGGCCAAAGCATCACCATTGCCGGTCTGCGCGAGCATACCACCTATGAGGTAACGGAAAAGGATTATTCCGCTGAAGGATATGCCACCGCCAAAGCAGGTGATACAGGCAGGATTGAAACCAACGGCACGTATGTCGCAGCCTTTACGAATACGAAGAATAGTTCTTCCGGCGGCCCGACAGGCGGGCTGATGATCAGCAAGCGGGTTGCGGGAAACGGCGCCAGCGCCACAAAGAAATTCGAGTTTACGGTCACATTCAACGCGGCGGGGACTTATTCCTATTCCGGAAACGGTGTTTCCGGCGGTACGATAATGAGCGGCGGACGGATCACCCTTGCCCACGGGCAGAGCATCACTATCAAGGGATTGCCCAAGGGTACCGTGTATACGGTGACGGAAGCGGATTACACCGCGGAGGGCTACATTGGAACCAGCACCAACGAAACAGGCATGATCACCGGTGGAACGACAAAGACGGCGGCGTTCACCAACACCCTAAAAGCGGTGACGCCCGGCGCACTGATGATACAGAAGACCGTGGTGGGGGATGATTACAGCAAAGGCGAAGTATTTACCTTCGTTGTGACGTTTGAGGCTGGCGGCAGGTATCCGTATTCCGGCAGCAAGGCCGGCACAATCGCAAGCGGGGAGGCTATCAAACTCTCGCACGGAGAATCTGTGGAAATCATGGGACTGCCCGCCGGAACGGCCTATCACGTAACGGAACGGGAAGCGAACCACAACGGCTACTATACGAGCACCACAGGCGCCACCGGCAATGTTTCGGCTTCCGGGAGCGTGGCGGCGTTTGTGAATACCAGGATGAGCGTTCCCAAAACAGGCGGGAACGGCGGATTGGGCGCTAAAATAGGGATGGCAGCCTTTACAGCGGTACTGATCCTGTTGAGTGCGCAGATGTCGCTCCGGACTAAGAGGCGCCCGGGCAGGAGATAGAAAAAAGAATGGGCGGCCCCAGTACGCCCGCCCCATCCCATTAGCGTGATGTGAAACGACCTTAAAGGGCTTGCAGCCCGCGAGAAGCAGGCTGCAAGCCCTTCACTTGGCTTTAACGCGGCGTGCTCTCCGCGCACAATTCACGCGCTTTTATCAGGGAGAAAAACGAAAGCAGCGGGCAGATCAATGGGCGAACGGGAATCATTCCGCCCGCAAGTGCTGGAGAGAACACAATAAACTGGATATAACGTTCCTCTTAAGGAGCGAGCCTATAAGAATGCGTTCAATGATCGATGTAGCCAATATCATACCGCAGTCGTCTTGCCCATAGGTGCAAAAGCTCGCCCTGGTTTTTTACGCCAAGCTTTTTATATACGTTCGTCTTTTGATTCGCAATGGTTTTCTGGGAGGAAAGCGTATAGGGATCGTTATCGAGTATGGCGTCAAATACGGCGCGCTCGGCAGGGGAGAGCTCCGCAAGAATGAGCGAGTTGATCAGATAAAGCTGCGGCGTATGCCCACTGACTGTTTTGCGGATGGTATCCGCTATGATATTGAACTGGCTTTTGAACACATAGCCCGACGCCATGCTTTTTACGCAGGACTCTACCACGGTTTGCGGATTTTCGTAGGAGGTCAATATTACTACCTGGGCGTCTGTCCGGCGGCATATTTCGCGCGAAGTTTCGATGCCCTCAAGACCCGAGGCCGAAAGGCTAAGATCCATCAATACGATGTCCGGCTGCAGATCGCAACAAAGGCGGATTGCATCTTCCTTGTTGGAGGCGAAGCCAACCAGACGAAGGTCAGGCTCCCGTTCCGCCATACGGCGGACAAGGAAAACAAAATCCTGATCGTCCTCCACCAGCATGAACCGGATATCCTTCATAGAATGCCCCCCATCGCCGTTCGCCTTTGTTTGGGGAAATAGAGGGAAAACACGGTGCCTTCCCCTTCCTTGCTTTGTACGTCGATGTAACCGTTGTGCCGTTTCATAATGTTAAAGCAATACGCGAGCCCCAGGCCGAAATGCATGTTGGATGTTTTCGTGCTGAAATATGGTTCAAACAACCGCCGCAGGTTCTCCCGCGGGATGCCGCAGCCGGTATCCTGTACGTGCAGCGCCTGATAGTTCCGGGCGGCGTTCTTATCAAAGGAAAAGGTGATGGTTCCAGAGCGGTTCATCGCATCGGCGGCGTTTGAGATCAGGTTGTTGAGCACCTCAATGATATGGTCTTTGTCGCACAGAACAGGTTCATCGCCGCACAGGTCGTCAAAATCAATTTCAGCCCCCGCATACTCCCGGCACAGGTCAATGGCGTTTTCAACGAGTTCTTTGACGAGGTAGGGCTCCCGTTCAAGCAGGATATCGTTGGAATAGAGCTGCGTTTTGTGTACAAAGCGTTTTAAATGCTCCGTGGACCGTCCGATGATTTTCAGCTCCTCCGGCGTTTCTCCGGTTAACTGCGCCGTCAGATTTTCCATGCACCATTCAATTTTGGTCACTTCATTTTTCAGGATATGGCTTGTGTACCAGGCGCCTTTGTCAATATTCTGTTTGGAGCCGTCCCATTTGTAGGGCTCCCCTCTGAAACGGAGGCCCATCATCCCTTCCCGAAATACGGCAATGATATAGAACGCCACGATGGCCCCCATCAGGTACGTGTTTCCCTGCCAGGCCTTAAAAAACGCCTGTACCCGCAGGGAATGGATCACAAATATGGTGATCAGCCAAAACCATACGGGGGGCAGCACAACAAGGC
>JAEYLA010000313.1 GCA_023461495.1 Bacillota bacterium
TGGTAGAAGATGTCCACATACTCAAGCTGCAGCCGCTTTAGGCTTTGATCCAAGCTGGAAAGCAGGTATTTCTTAGAGCCCCATTCCCCGTACGGTCCGGGCCACATATGGTAGCCCGCCTTGGTGGAAATCACAAGCTCATCGCGGTGGGCGCGAAGCTCGCGCCGCAGTACGCAGCCAAGCATTTCTTCCGCGGAGCCCGGCGGCGGGCCGTAATTGTTGGCGGCGTCGATATGCGTGACGCCGTGGTCAAACGCGCCGCACAGGATGTCCCGGCAGGCTTCATAGCTTTGCGCGGCTCCGAAGTTGTGCCAGATGCCAAGGGAAATTGCGGGCAGCTTCAGCCCGCTGCTGCCTGTCCGGCGGTACAGCATGGTATCGTACCGGTGTTCGTTTGCGCGGTAATCCATAGGCGGCCTCCTTCATATCAGCATGCGGCGGCGTGATTACACCTTTTTACGCGTGCTTAAAAGTTCTTTCAGCTGTCCAAGCAGGTCTCCACCGGAAACGGAGATGTTGCCCACCTTGTCGCAAATGCGCTCAAGATATTCCAGCTCCTTGAGTTTATAGAGGGTTTCGTTTTCCTCCATCAGCCGGGCGGTATTCAAAAGGCTCCTTGTAGAAGCTACTTCTTCCCTGCGGGCGATGACGTTTGCCTGCGCCGTCTTTTCCGCAATCAAAACGCGGTTTATGATTTCGCGGATATCTCCGGGGAGAATGATATCCTTGACGCCCGCGGACAGAAAGGTCACTCCAAGCGCCGCTGCCTGTTGGCCGATCGCCTCGCACAGTGCGTTTGCTATAGTCTCACGCTCATTGAGGAGCGCGTCGAGCGTACTGCCCGCGACCTGTTTGCGCACGGCAAGCTGAACCAGCGTATAAATCTGCCCCTGATGGTTTTCAAACCGCTCCGCCACAAGGTCGGGGGCAGTGACTTCATACTGCACGGCAAGGTTTAAGCGCACCGGTATGCGGTCTTCGGTTAGGATCTCCTGACCATTGATCTCCAGCTGCTGCTGCCGGAGACTGATGCAACGCACCTCCATCTGCACGGGGCCATTCCAGAAATGATATGCGCCGGGCGTGAGCTTGCGCTGGAACTTGCCGTCATAATAGAGATACCCGGCTTCTCCTTCCTGTACGGTAAAGCGCTTCCATTGCAAAACGCCATGGTAGAGCCGCACGGTCTCTGCGGGTACTTCGGGATCGGAGCAGGGCAGGTATGTAAGCGTCAGGCTGCCATCCATATTCCACCAGGCGCCATCGCTGATGTCCGGCGCATAAATCGGTACGCCGTGTCTGCACATAACCATCACATGCTCCGGCTTCTTTTTTAAATGCAAGATAGAACGTGAAAATTCCTCATCCCGGAGCAGCACGTGCAGCGGTACCGAGGATTTTACGGCGCCCTCCGCTTCCATAAGTTCAACGCGATAGCCCATGAGCTTGGTTACGCGGTGCTTGCCAGGCAGCAGAAGAGAGACAAAACGTCCGTGCCGAATTAGGATGCCACGCTGCTTGTCGTTGATTGTAACTCTCATATGATGATCCCTTCCGGTTATTTGGCACAGGGAGCCCGCCGCCTGACACGGGGCAGGGCTTGAGCTTAGGTGCGCACAGGCGGTACAAATGTATGGCCCATGCGCGCGCCGCGCGATATCCGGCCTGCCGCAGGGCGGCAGGCGGCTTTGCATGCTCCCGTGCGCAGGGGCGCACAGGAAAACTGGGGATCCGTGTGGTACAAACAGGGCTGTACGGCCCGCCGCTTTTCTGCAGGCCCGGCAGGCCTCTTTGCGTGAACATCCAGGTACCGGCTGGTGCCGGTGGGGGAGTCGAACCCCCTTGCAATTTGAGTAGGCGATACCGGCCTACGCGGTTGCCCAAAAACGCCGGTATACAGTAACCCAGCGGGCCTGCACCGCGCAGCCTAAATAAAAGCTGCCGCCCCGGGGCGTGTGATGGACATATTTAGTATAACATTTGGAAGTGCAGGCGGCCACGAGAAAATAGGAGGGAATATGAAATTCTGGTATGGAGATTGCAGGGCATAAAAAAAGCGTCCGTGAACGGACGCTTCCGTGAACGGACGCTTTGCACGCTATGAAAGTTAAAGAGAATATAACAGCGCCACAGCGTTGGCGCGGATGCACTCGCCGCGTCCCTCCGGGCCCGCGCCCTCTGTGGTGGTGGCCTTGAGGCCGATTCGGTCGGGCGGAAGCTTTAACGCAGCCGCCAAAAGCTCGCGCATTTCCGGGAAATGTGGGGAGAGCTTCGGGCGCTCTGCAACAACCGTCACATCCACATTACGTACGCCGTAGCCTGATGCGCGCAGGCGGTCCGCCACGCGCATCAGCAGTGTCACGCTGGAGATGCCCTTGTACTTGGGATCGCTGTCCGGAAACTGCACACCGATGTCGCCCATGCCGGCGGCGCCAAGCAGCGCGTCCATGAGCGCATGGGTGAGCACATCCGCGTCCGAATGGCCAAGCAGGCCCTTTTCAAACGGGATATCGACGCCGCCCAAAATCAGCGGACGGTTTTCCGTCAACAGGTGCACATCCTCCCCGCAGCCCACCCGCAGCCCCGCATGCGCGCCAAGGCCCGCGGCGGCGGCGCACAGATGCTCCTCCAGCCAGACAAGGTCTTCGGGCGTGGTCAGCTTGCGGTTGTCGATGGAGCCGTTGACAAAGTGCACGGCATGTCCGGCATGCGCATAGAGGGTGCTGTCGTCCGTTGCAAGGAACCCTTCCTGCTGCGCTTTTTCGTAGGCTGCGAGTATGGAGGTGCAGTCAAACGCCTGCGGCGTCTGCGTGTGCAGCAGTTCTTCACGCGGCAGCGCGTTGATTTTTCCGGATTCGCCCGGCTGTACGTGCAGCACCGTATCCCGCACGGGAATCGCTGCAACGCCGCTGCCATAGAGGCGGACGCTGTCGATGCAGGCGTGGATGAGGCCGGGTGTCGCAAGGCAGCGCGCCGCGTCGTGGATGACGGCGATACCCGGCTGTGTAGAGAGCAAGCCCTGGTAAACCGAATCCTGCCGCGCAGCCCCGCCGTCGCAGACGGTAACGGGCACGCCCGCGCGCTGCGCGAGCGCCTCCGCATAGGGCTTTGTTGCGTCATTGACTACGATGACAATGCGGTTCACGCCGCCTTTGACAAGCGTTTCCAGGCTCATATGCATGGGCGTCTTGCCGTTTGGCAGGCGGTATAGAAGCTTATGAAAGCCCATGCGCTGGGAATCCCCCGCGCACAGGAGAATGCCGGTGATGCTCCTGGTTCTCATTGCGCATCCTCCAGCACCGTATACATATCCGAAGCATCCGCCTTCAACGCATGCTCCTGTATGGAATTGACGCGCACGCTGAGCGTCTTGCCGCCAAGGCGCAGGGAGAGGACATCCCCCACCTTGACTTCCGCGGAGGGCTTTGCTTCCTTGCCGTTGATCTGCACACGGCCCAGAGAAGCGGCCTCGTTGGCGACAGTCCGCCGCTTGATCAGCCGGGAAACCTTCAGGTATTTATCCAATCTCATGTAAGACCTCTTTTCATTCCTGATGAAAATTGAGCCGCCGTATCGCGGCGTTTATGCCTTTGGCGCGGCAAGCTGCGCATCAATCCAGTCCGCAAGCGGCAGGCCGCTCGCCTCCTCAAATGCACGCACCACATCGGCCTTTGTGGCAATGCCGTAGGAATTGTCTTTTATGTAAGCGCGCAGGCCGTTAAAAAACGCCTCGTCGCCGATTTTTTCGCGCAGCGCCGCGTACATGGCGGCGCCCCGCCAGTATGCGGCGTTCACATAGGCGTCCTCCGCCGCATAGGAGGAAAGGGCCCCGTCGATCTGCCCGCCAAGCTTGGCGCGCTCCACAAGGTAGCGGGTTTTCAGCGCCTCATAGGCCGCCGTATTCCCCGCCTGCTCAAAGTACACAAGGCTGATATAGCCCGTGAGCGCTTCATCCAGCCACGGCGCATTGTATTGGTCGGAGCCGACCAATCCGTAGAACCACTGGTGGAGGATTTCGTGGGCAATGGTCAGCTCCAGCTCCAGCTCCCGCCCGGGCAGATACAGCTCCCGCTGCACCATCAATAGGTTTGGGTATTCCATGCCCGCATAGGCCATGTCTGCCTGCGCCACCGTCAGGGTGGAATAGGGGTAATTGCCTAAGATCGGGGAGAGCGTATGAAGAACGTTCTTCGCAATCACAGCGCCGCGCCCGGCGCTTCCGTCGCTCAGGGCGTAGGAGTGAATCTCCACCCCACCCGCCGTTTCTGCCGCGTGCTGCATGGAAAACCCAAGCATGCAGGCAAAATCGCGCACCTGCGTGGCGGCGATATAGCTTACCCTGTCTGCGCCGTTCATTTCCGTCTTGGTAACGGCCCCGGTGGTGGCAAGGGAATAGTCCGCGGGGTAGCGGAGCGCCACGCGGTAATCCGCCGCCTCGCTGTAATAGGGATCGCCGATGGGCGCGTAAACGTCTTTCATCCAGCTGCCGTCCTGATATACGGCGAGTATGGGCAGGAAATTGCCCAACTGATAGCCGAGTTCCGTCTTGCCAAAGCGTCCGTCGCGTTCGGGCACATCCACCACGAATTCAATATTGAGCTCCGTTTGCTCTCCGGGCAGCAGCTCCTTGACAAACGGCACCGTCAACAAAAGCCCGTCGTCGGAAAGCGTAAAGTAAGCAAGGCTGCCGTTGACGCTCACCGAAGAAACGATGATGCCGCCCTTGTTAAATCCGCTTTTGTAGCTGTCGGAGGACTCTCCGGCCCCCGGAGCCGATGCGCTTTGGTAGGCGTTTGGCGGCAGGTGGAACAGTAGCTCATACAGGGTATCCCCTGTGACATTTTCGTAATTGACGCGCAGCATGGCATACAGCCGGTCATGCGAGGCCTTTAGCTCCATGGCAAGCGAATAGCTTGTTTTGGGCGCATTGGCGGGCTTGCCGAGGCCTGCCGTTACAGGTTCCTGCGCGGGCGCCGTTTCCGGCTGCGCGGAGGGCGCGGCAGAGGCCGCGGCCTCCGGCGATGTTGCGGCTGTGGGCGTCTGGGGGATGCTTTCACTTGGGGTGGGAGAGGGCGAAGGTGCTAAACTGCCGGCTGCCGGAAAGTCAAGCATGCCCGTAAAGAACAGAATCAGCAGCGTTGCGGACAGGCCAAGCAGGACAAACAGCCATACGGGGTTGCGCCGTCCTTTGTATCTGCCGCCGTATTTGGGCAAACAAACCCCTCCTTACTTCGTTGACGCCGCCTGATAGGCGGTGAGTCCATACTGTGCGATCAGCGCGTCTAGCGTGCCGTCCCGCTTCATATCGTCTATAACCGTGTCCGCAAGCATTGCAAACGCGGCATTTTCCTGGCTGCAGGCCGCGGCATAGGAGGCCGTGCCGATCACCGTTTCGTTTAAGGAAAGTCCCTGTGTTAGAAGCGCCGGCACCTGCGCGCCGCAGGCCGCAAGATAGGAGAGCTTCCCGGCCTTGAGCGCCGTGACAAGGTCCGGATACGAGGCATAGTATTTGAAGCTGACAGGCGCCGCGAAGTCTTGCTTTTGTGCGTATGCCTTCCACGCGGCATCCGCGGCGCTGCCTTCAATCATGCCGATCATGCCGCCCGCAAGGCCCGCCCGTTCATCGCCCTTGCGGCAGACCAGGCGCACGCTGTCCCTGTAATAAGGCACACTGTACGCATAGGAAGCGGAAGACGTACCCGGAAGCTGTGCAAACGCAAGGTCAATGTCCCCGCTTGTGAGCTTGGGCAGCGCCGTATAGGCGGTTACCGGCACAAGCTCCAAAGCGATGTCCGGCTCCGCCTTTGGAAAGATCCGCTGCGCAATTTCGCGGGCAATGGAAATTTCAAGCCCTTCCCCGTCCTGTGCAAAGCCGGGCACATCGGTGCGCACGCCTACGCGCAGCACACCCACACGCTGTACGCTTAGCAGTTCCGGCGTATTGAGCAGCTGATCCTGAGGGCGCAGTACGAGGATCAGCAGCACCACAGCAAGAGCCGCCCCCACAATCAGGAAAAGGCGCAGCCGCTGCTGGAGCAGGTTCGCCATCGTATGGTGGACGCGCCGCCTGTTACGCCGCTTTTGCATTGTACTCTCCCACTATCTGAATCATGCGCTTCATACCAATTACAAAGTGGTATCAACGCGCCATAAGGCCTGGTTTCATGCCCAAAACCGCGTCAGGAGTATTGTATCCCATTTGCTTGTGTCTGGCAAATGGAGAACGCGCAATATTCATGGTACGTTCACAGTTGCGTGCCGCCCGGCGCTGTTGCAATGATACGTCAAACGTTGTAGAATAAAGTAGTTATACGATATAATAGCGAAGCGTGTGCCAGTCATACCATATTACAGTGCACGCCGGGAGGTTAAGCCGTGGCTCTGGCCTTGCAAATGAAGAAGTTCATCAATTCTGAACATACGGGAGATTATGTATCCATCCTTCTGCCGGGGTTCCCGGATAAGAGCGGCGTATCTACGCCCGAGGAAACCCGGGTGCATTATCTTGAAGCGGGCGTTGGTGAGCCGCTGCTGCTGCTGCATACCGTGGGGCAAAGCTTGTATACCTGGCGCAACGTGTTCAATGCCCTTTCCGAGCATTACCGCGTCATCGCCATCGACCTGCTGGGCCATGGATATTCCGGCAGGCCCGAGCAGTTTGACTATACCATTGCCGAGCAGACGGAAGCGCTCCGCATGTTTATGGATGCAAAAGGCATTGAAAGCGCGCACATCGCGGGCTTCTCCATGGGTGCGGTCTATGCGCTGGATTTTGTCATCAAGTATCCGGATCGCGTGGGCAAGGCCGTGCTCGTTTCCCCCGGCGGTATCACGCAGGAAATGCCGCTTGCGGTGCGCATGCTTCAAAGCCCCCTGTTCGGTGGGCTCGCGTGCAGGCTGTACAATAGAAGGACGGTCGAGCGCCTGCTTTCAGACTGCTTCTTTGATCTGACCAATATCAATGAAGAAATGCTCGATTCATATTACTCCACCGTTGCCGATCCCTATTCAAGGAAGGCCATCCAGCTTTCCGTAACCAACTTTGACGAGCAGGAAGTGGAAAAAGCGCTCAGGAGCGTGGAAGCCGCGGTGCTTATCCTTTGGGGCGGCGAGGACAAATGGCACAATCCGGACAGCAGCGAGCTTTACCACTCCATCATGCCCAACGCGCAGTTTGCCGTGGTGCGCAACGCCGGGCACCTGCTGCATGAGGAAAAGGCGCAGCGTTTTGTGGACGCAATCTTAGAGTACATTCCCGCTCCGGTGGATTTATAACGCTATCCGCAGGGTATACTCCTTCCTAGGCGCGGGGGTGCCTTGCGCAAAAGGTGAGGAGGCATATATTCGGTGCAGGAGCTCCTTGAAAAACTGCAGGACAACTGGGTAACATACGCGTGGGACCTGTTCGGGGTGCTGCTCATCTGGATCGTTGCGCAAATGCTTACGCGGGCCGCGGCAAGGGTGATCACCGCGTCGCACAACAGGCGTGTCAACAAGCTTGCGCCGGACCGCCTGCGCCGCGCGGAAACCGCGGCGACGATCAGCAAGAGCTTAAGCAGGTACATCATCTTCTTTCTGGCCATTGCGGCGACCATCGGCCAGCTTGGGCTGACCTCCGCCATGAGTTCATTGCTTGCGGCGGCGGGCGTGGGCGGCATCGCACTCGGCATCGGCGCGCAGAGCTTCATCAAGGATGTTGTGGCGGGCCTTTTTTTAATCTTTGAGGATCAGATGGCCGTGGGGGATTATATTACCGCCGCGGATGTTACGGGAACCGTGGAGGAAATCACGCTGCGCGCTACCGTGGTGCGCGGGTTCCGCGGGGAAATCAACGTCGTCCCAAATGGCAGCATCGGCGTTTTGACCAACTATTCCCGCACGGATTATCTCGCCATGGTGGATGTGGAGGTTGACCGGGAGGCCGATCTTTCGCTTGCCGAGCGCTGCATGCGCGAGGAAGCGGAACGTTACGCAAGGACGAGCGAAAATGCGCTTGAAGCGCCGCAGGTGCTGGGCGTGGCCGCAATGGGCGGCGAAGGCGTGACATTGCGCATGATTCTTCGCGTCAAGTCCATGACGCAGTGGGCGACCGAGCGCGCGCTTAACCGCATGATCCGGGAGCGGTTCATGGAGGAAGGCGTGGCGCTTGCCTATCCCCGTATGGTCGTGAAGTCAGCGCAGGAGATAGAGACACCCCTGCGGCAAACTGGAGGCAGACATGATCGAAACGTTTGAACTCTTAGACCGCGTGCAGATGAAAAAAAACCATGCCTGCGGCGGAAACGACTGGACGATTATACGCGTGGGTGCGGATGTGAAGATCAAATGCAATGTGTGCGGCCGCATCGTGATGATGGACCGCGCTGATTTTATCAAGCGGGGCAAGAAGCTGCTCCCGCCGAAAGGACAACAGGCATGAAGGCTGCGGCTATGAACCGCCGGGATTACCGGGCGCTGCAGGCGGCTTCGGAAGACCTGCACAGCGCGGACCGTGATTACAGGCGGGCCGTCAATCTGGATTTTTTGGTATATGTACTCACCGTGATACTCATCGCGCTTTCTATCCGCGCATTTATCGCGGAGCCCGTGCGGGTGGACGGCCCTTCCATGCTGCCGAACCTGCAGGATCACGAATATATGCTCGCGGAAAAGCTCTCCTATTACGTCACGCCGCCTGAACGCGGGGATATCGTGATCGTGTTCTATCCCGGCTTTACGGTCAGCTGCGTCAAGCGCGTCATCGGCCTTCCCGGGGAGCGCATCCGTGTGTTCGACGGCAAGGTGTACATCAATGGCGAACTTTTGAATGAGAGCGAATATTGGAACGATTATATCGAGGGGAACATGGCGGAGCAGACCATTCCTGAAAAATCGATCTTCGTCATGGGGGACAACCGCAACATCAGCGGAGACAGCCGCATGCGCGAGGTCGGCCCCATTCCCTATGAAAAGATACTGGGCAAGGTCATGCTTGTGATGTGGCCGTTTGACAGCGCGCGCGTCATCACGCACAGCGCGTATTGAGCGGAGAACGCGTGATGGATGCAAGCAGGCGTACAACGATAGGAGAACAGCGTGTGCGCGCGCGTACATACAAAGACCTGCGCCGGGCGGCGGAAGAGCTGCACGCAAGCGATGCGCACTACCGCCGCGCCATGAACGGGGATTTTATCATTTATCTGCTCATTGTGGTGCTCATCGCACTCTCGCTGCGGATGTTTGTCGGAGAGCCGGTGCTTGTGCAGGGGGATTCCATGTACCCCACCCTGCATGACGGCGAGCGTCTGGTCGTGGAAAAGATGACATATTATGTCCAAAAGCCCGCGCGCGGGGATATCATCGTCTGTTTTTATCCGGGGCACGCCATCAGCCGCGTCAAGCGCATCGTTGCATTGCCGGGCGAGCGGGTTTCCATCAGCCGCGGCAAGGTATTTATTAACGGCGCGGCGCTGGATGAAGGCGCGTATTGGGACGGCAGAATCGCGGGACAGATGGAGGAACGGCTTGTGCCGGAAGGCTCCGTATTTGTATTGGGCGATAACCGCAACCACAGCACGGACAGCAGGGATGAAAGCGTTGGCTTCATTCCGTATGAGAAAATATTGGGCCGTGCGGCGCTTGTGTTCTGGCCGCCGGACGTTGCCCGCAGCGTTCGGCATATTGCGTATTGATGGCCGTTGATTCGGCATGGTAAATCCATTTACGGTCAAATGCCTTACGGCATACATTCGGGAAAAACAGGGAGAAAACAGGGAGTACGCCATGCAGTTAAGCCGCGCCGCGCACAAAAAAGCGGAATATGCACGCCACAGCTTCTTTGCGTGGCTGTTTGTGCTGGTGGAGGCCGCGGCGGTGCTTGCGCTGATTTTCCTTGTCATTCTTTTTCCGGTGCGGGTGAGCGGGGCGTCCATGTCTCCCACGCTGCTGCAGGGGGAAATCCTGCTCATTGACCGGCTGACGCTGTTTTTACGCTCCCCCAAGCGCGGGGATCTTGTGATATTTGAAAACCCGGCGACCGGGGAAGAGCTTATTAAGCGCGTCGTCGCCCTGCCCGGGGAGACGGTGGATATCGTAAACGGCACCGTCTACATCGATGGCCGCAGGCT
>JAEYLA010000314.1 GCA_023461495.1 Bacillota bacterium
ATTGCCCCTTCCCGGGGCGGCTGCTTACAAAATGCCGTGAGCGCCTTCGCGGTGGCATTGGATGCGGGCATAGTGCCCACCATATCGCACAGCATGGCGTATAGTTCCGTTTCCGCAACATCCCCCAGCGGGATGACGCGCTCCACCTGCATATTGCCTGTCGTCAGCGTGCCTGTCTTGTCCAGGCACAGCATGTTGACGCGGGATAACGTTTCAATGCAGTAAAGCTCCTGCACAAGCGTCTTTTTGCGCGCAAGCGTCACAACGCCCACCGCAAGGGAGATGCTTGTGAGCAGCATCAGGCCCGAGGGAATCATGCCGAGCATGGCGGCCGCCGTCTGCTCTACGCTTGCCTGCAGGCCGTGGGTGAGTCCCCGGAAGGCGTGATAGAACATCAGCGCGCCAAGCGGCAGCACGATGCCGCCCGCATAGCGGATGATAAGCCGCAGTGCGCGCATCAGCTCCGAATCAAAGCGCTTATACCGCTTAGCTTCGCGGGAGAGCGATGCAGCGTAGCTTTCTTCGCCCACGCGTTCCGCCTGCGCGCGGCAGGAGCCGGAAATGATGAAGCTACCCGAAAGCAGGGTATTCCCCGGCATTTTTTTGATGGCGTTGGATTCACCTGTCAAAAGCGACTCATCCGCTTCCACCGCGCCTTCGCGGACGATCGCGTCCGCGGGGACCTGGCTGCCCAGAGAAAGCAGCATGATATCGTCAAGCACCAGCTCGTCGCTTTTGATGTCCTGTTCCGCCCCATCGCGCGCCACGCGGGTACGGGGCGCGTGCAGCACGCTCAGGCGTTCCACCGCGCGCTTGGCGCGCAGCTCCTGTACGGTGCCGATGAGGAGATTGCTAAGCACCACGCCCATAAACAGCGTGTTGGCATAGGAATCCACCAAAAGAAGGGCGACAAACAGCACGAGATTGATGAAGTTGAAGAACGTCATCAAATTATCCCGTAAAATGCGGCCCGTGGTCTTTGTAATATGCGGCGGCTGCGCGTTAGTGAGCCCCGCGTCCCTGCGCTGTTGTACCTGCGCTGCGGACAGGCCCTGCATAAAGCCGGGCGAATAGCGCTCCAACCCTTTGTACCTCCATATACAGCAAATGCAATGATCAACCTGAAAAGGCAACGGAGCGCTTCACAAGCATCCTTTTTGCGGTGACAGGCTACATTTGCTGTAGCATCCCTTCCATTATACAGTGCGCCCCGGATGGAAACAATCACATCGGGCGCACAAAAGCCGCAGGAAAGGCGCTGCCACACTTTGTTTACAGGATTATGCGTTGCAACAAGCTTTTGAAATATGTATAATGGGATAGCTTAGGAAGCACTGATTCAATGAGAAATGCTGGGCTGGCGAAGGGCTTTGCGGCCTGCAAAGAGCAAAATTGAAGGAATAGCGGCGCTATTTCAAGATTTTTGCGATGCGGCAGGGCACAAAAGCAGCCGCCAAGACAGTGTGCCGAATGAATTGGTGGTTCCCTTCTGGTGGGCGGCTTTGTTTTGCCTGCTCTAGAGAAATCGTTTGAAGGAGAATGCGAATGACGGGGAAAAGGATGCTCGCTTTCTTGCTCGCGCTCATAAGCGTGCTGCTCTTGGTTGCGGGCTGCGCGAAAAATCCCGAGGATATCGTGGGGACGGTAGGGGAGACGCCAATTTATCGTTGGCAGTTTGAGGCATCTTTGAAAACCCAGCTGGCCCGTTATGAGACCATGATGGGCATTGACCTGACCCAGCCGCAGTATGAAACCGAATATAAGAAATATAAAACAAACCAGCTGAACTTCCTGGTGGGCGAAGCCGCCATGAAGGAAGAGGCGCGCACGCTTGGCCTCTATACGCTTACTGCCGAGCAGGAGGCGGAAATCGACGCCCAGTATCTCAAGTATTATAATGATAAGATCGCTTCTTTCATGGAGCAGTACGGCTCGGATGAAAAGGGCAGGAGACAGGCCGAGCAGGCTTATATCGATCTTCTGGAGAACAGCAGCCTTACGCCCGAGCGCATGCGCTATATGATGCGCGACGCTTATGTGATTACCTTATATTATGATCAGCTCCAGCCGGCGCAGAGCGTGACGGAGGAGAGCATCCGCGCATATTACGATGAGCAGCTCAAAGCCCAACAGGAAGGCATTGCGTCGGACGTCACCTGGTTTGGCGAAAATACGCCGGACATCGTGCTTGCAGCGCCCGAAGGATATGTGGAAACCGTGCGCATCGCGCTCGACTTTACGCCCAAACAGATGACGGACCTGCAGGCCGCGGCCAAGACTGCGGACACCGCGCAGCAGGAGTATGATAAAAGTAAGGATGGCCTGTTTGCGGGCGTTAAGAAAAGCACGCTTGAACGCGCACAGACAAACTTTGACCGCGTCATTACGGAAGCGTATGCGGAGCTGGACAAGCGTCTTATAGAAATCCGCAACGAGGCGATGGGCGGCGCAGACTTTATTAAACTGATGGAGCAAAAGTCCGAAGATACGCACCTGATCAGCTATTTCGTAAGTTCTGAGAGCACCCATGTAGAGGCGGCTTACCGCGATGCGGCGCTCGCACTCCAAAACATCGGGGATATTTCGGAGCCCGTGCATTTGCAGGATGGCACCTGCATCATCATGCTCAAGGATAAGATCGCGCCGGGCGTGAGAACCTTTGAGGAGGTTCGCGATGAGATTCAGGCAAAGCTCGAATCCAATACACGCTCCAACGCCGCGCTTGTAAATATGCAGGCTGAGTTTGCGGAAAAAGCGCAGCAGGCGGGTACCGTTACCCTTTACCCGGAAAAGATATAATACCGGTTCCAAACCAGTATCCCGGGATTGCCCTAATATAGCAAAGGAGAATCGTTTTACGACATGAACAAAATTTTGAAAAGCCTCATCGCCGCAGTGCTGGCGCTTGCGCTCACCGCATCCATATTCGGATGCAGCCTTGTGAGCGTCAATGAAGAGAAGAACAGGGAGCAGGTTGTCGCCAAGGTGGGCGATATTGCAATCACCAAGGGCGAATATATGGATACGTTCGACTACTACCTGTATATGTACCAGATGTACGGCCAGGATCCCACCACAAGCGCCGAGGGTCTCAAATCCTTTCAGGATCTCATCATGGATGCTGTTGTGAGCACCAAGGTGACACAATACCAGGCCAACAAGCAGGGCTATACCAATCTGACCGCAGAGCAGCTTGCGGAAGTGGACGAGGGCGTACAGGCCGATCTTGATTATTACAAGCAGACCGCGCAGACCCAGGCGGAAGGAGAGCTTGCGGAAGACCCCTCCATTGATGTGGAGACCCGCAAGACCGAGCTTTTCAATGAAATGATTGAGCAGCAGTACGGCGAAAAGCTGACGGAAGCCCAGCTCAAGACAAAGCTTGCTGAAGAAAGAACCAACAGCATGGCCATGACCGCCATGCAGGAAGCGTTCAACGCCAAAATTACCGTGACGGACGAGGAAGTGAAGTCCGCGTTCGACCAGCAGCTGACCTCCGACAAGACGGCACTTACCGCCGATCCGAGCAGCTACAAGGCAAGGCAGGAATCGTTTGAACAGAGCGGCGCTGGCGCGACGCCCCCGCTGTATGCGCCCGAAGGCTATATCCGCTTCAAGCACATTTCCATTCTCTCCGAGGAAACGATCGGCGCCGAGTATACCGAAATTCAGACGCTGATGCAGGATCTTTC
Organism: Bacillota bacterium; assembly: GCA_023461495.1. Classification (GTDB taxonomy): domain Bacteria; phylum Bacillota; class Clostridia; order Christensenellales; family CAG-138; genus JAEYLA01. The sequence continues at coordinate 3,693 of JAEYLA010000314.1, forward strand.
GGATGAGCTCGCCAAGCTCACGCTCGAGGACGAGACCGCGAATGCCGCGCGTATTGCCGAGATTAAGACCGAGTATGCGGCGAAGAAAGCCGAGGCGCAGTCCATGCGCGATACGCTGTTTGCTCCCGTCAAGGCCAAGAGCGAAGAAGCGTATGCAAAGCTGCAAGGCGGCGCGAGCTTTGATGATGTGATGAAGGAATACACACAGGATGCGGACTTTAAGGCAAGCGCTGACGCCACCGCGGAAAATCCCTTCCTCACGACGGGCGTTCTTTTAAGCAAGGCAACGCTGGATTATTCCGATGCGGTGCGCGACGCGGCATTGAAGCTCACCACGCCCGGCAGCTATTCGGATATCATCGTTGACGATGAAGGGTACCATATCGTGCAGCTGGTGGGCACGGAACCCGCGGGCGAACGGAAACTTGCGGACTATCAGGAGCAGTTCAAAGCGAGCGTGCTCTCCGCCAAGCAGGAAGACGAATGGTATACCCTTGTTGAGGAATGGACGAAGGATACCACGATCGTCACCACCTATCCCGATCTGGTCCGCGACGTCGGCGTTGCGGCTTAAATACGAAACGGGCTGCGCCGCTTCCTTTTCCGGGGAGCGGCGCTTTTCACTCAAGCAGCTAAAAAATATTTTTTTGAAGATAATAAAAATTATATAATATGTTCGGGATACCTGTACAAGCGTCCGGTTTTGGTGTATGATGAACGTGTTCCATCACAATTGATCCGATATCAGATCGCGAAACGGCGAGAAAGGTGTGTACCTGACATGCATGTTGCAGGATACCGCTGCACTTTGTGCAAAACGGAATTTTCGTATACGGAGGACATGATGACCTGCCCGCATTGCGGGGAAACAGGAATTCTAGATATCGTATTTGACTATAATGCGATCAAAAAAGAATTGAACCGTGAAACGCTCTTAAGGGACCGCACGAACAGCATGTGGCGTTATCTGCCGCTGCTACCCGTGGAAGGGAACCACTGGGAGCGTTTTTTACGCGTCGGCTGGACACCGCTTTACCGCTCCAACAGGCTAGGGAATGAACTTGGCGTCAAGGCGCTTTACATCAAGGACGATGGGCTCAACCCCACCGCTTCCCTGAAGGACCGCGCCTCCGCAGTGGCGGTGGCAAGGGCGCGTGAACTCGGGTTTGAAACCATTGCCTGTTCCTCTACCGGCAATGCGGCTTCCTCTTTGGCGGGCAACGCCGCGCGCATGGGACTCAAATCCGTCATATTCGTTCCGTCACGCGCGCCCAAGGGCAAGGTGGCACAGCTTTTGATCTTTGGCGCAAACGTTGTGAGCGTGCAGGGCGATTACCGGGAGACGTTTGAACTTTCCCGCGCCGCGATCAATAAGTGGGGGTTCTACAACCGCAATGCGGGCATCAACCCCATCATGACGGAAGGCAAGAAGACCGTCAGCCTTGAAATTGCAGAACAGCTGTTGTTTACGCCTACGGACTGGGTAGCGGTCTCCGTTGGGGACGGCTGCACTATCGGCGGCGTATACAATGGCTTTAAAGACCTTTATGAGCTTGGCATCATCGAGCGCATTCCAAAAATCCTCGGCGTACAGTCCTCAGGCTGCTGCCCGTTCGTCAATGCCGCAAAGGAAGGTACGGCGCTTGTTCCCACGCCGGAAAACACGCTTGCGGACAGCATCGCGGTGGGCGTTCCCCGCAACCCGGAAAAAGCGCTGCGCGCGGTGCGTGAAAGCGGCGGTAGCTGGGTGTCGGTGGACGACGCACAGATTTTGGAAGCCATGCGTACCCTGGGGCGCACAGAAGGCGTGTTTGGCGAACCCGCGGGCGTCACGGCGACGGCGGGTGTCAGACAGGCGGTAACCGAAGGCATCATTGCTGCAAATGAGACCGTGACCGTCATCTGCACCGGCAGCGGCCTGAAGGATGTAGCAAACGCCATGCAGGCGGCCGGTGAGCCGTTTTCCTGCGCGCCTGACATAAAAGAACTGGAAAAGAGCGGACGAATCCAATAAAACACGAACTGTTACCTGTTTACAAAAGAGAATGTTCGATATATAATACGAATTATTCGCTTTGAGCGTATATCTATGTATCATACATGGTTGCTCTGTCCGTCGGAACGGATGTAAGAATACAGGCAACAAGAAGAAAGAGGAGGAAAACCGCATGAAGAAACTGATCGCACTCCTGATGGCAGCAGCCATGCTCCTTGGCGCGGCCGCTTGCGCAGCGCCCGCAGCCCCCGCTCCTGCAGCCACTCAGGCGCCTGCGGCAAACGAGGCCCCTGCAGCAACCGAAGCGCCCGCGACCGAAGCACCTACGGCAGGAGTCACTCTTGAGAACATCAAGATTGGTTTTGTACACATCTCGGATCCCAGTGACGGCGGCTATACCTACAACCATGACAAAGGCACCCAGAAGATGGTGCAGAACCTCGGCCTCAAGCCCGAGCAGGTTCTCTCCAAGTACAACATTCCCGAAGATTCCGCTGCTGAAGCTGCGATCAACGAACTGATCGACGCCGGCTGCAACATCATCTTCGCCACCTCCTTCGGCCATGAAGCGTACATGCTCGCGGCTGCAAAGGAACATCCGGAAATCGAGTTCTGCCATGCGACGGGCTATCAGGCGGCAAGTAGCGGCCTCCCCAACATGCACAACTATTTCGGCGCGATCTATGAGGCGCGTTACCTCTCCGGCATCGCCGCAGGCCTCAAGACCCAGTCCAACAAGCTCGGTTATGTCACGGCCATGCCCTTTGCAGAGTGCATCAGCGGTTTCACCGCGTTCTATCTCGGCGCAAAGAGCGTGAACCCTGATGTCACCATGGAAGTCATGTACACCAACTCCTGGAACGATCCCACTAAGGAAGCCCAGGTTGCGCAGGCGCTCATCGATATGGGCTGCGACGTGCTCAGCCAGCATGCGGACTCCACCGCCACCCAGACCACGGCGGAATCCAACGGCGTGTGGGCGGTTGGTTACAACTCCGACATGCGTGCGGCTGCTCCCAAGGCATCTCTGACCTCCGCCGTTTGGGATTGGAGCGTATTCCTGACCCAGGCTGTACAGGCTGTTGTAGACGGTCAGGCGATCCCGACCGACTTCTCCGGCGGCTTGAAAGAAGGCGTTGTTGACATTTCCGCGCTCAATGACGATATCGTAGCGCCAGGCACCAAGGAAGCCATCGAGGCTGCCCGCGCCAAGCTCATTTCCGGTGAAGCCAAAGTGTTCATTGGGCCCCTCAAGGGCGAAGGTGTTGACTTCTCCGGCAACAAGGTCACGGTCGACCTCGCAGAAGGCCAGGAATTCGTAGAGCCCCAGAGCGCTCCCTCCTGGAACTACATCATCGACGGCGTTCATGTAAACGGATAACCTGTTTAAACGGGCGGGGGCCGCTCCGGCGGCCCCGCTCCTTTTCAAAATTTCTTCCCCCCGGGCTGTTCTAAATGATAAGGTCTCAGGACCAGCTTATATATTTTCTTTTTCTTATCTGATCGAAGACCCCTTGTGGATGCAGCACGCAAAGCAACCGGCGTGCGGTTCGATTGTTTTGCTGTTCCATCCGCGTATGTTATGAAAGGGGGACTTCTTCTTGACTCAACCGGCTGTAAATGCCATCTGTATCCGCAATGTCACCAAAACATTCGGCTCGGTATGCGCAAACGACAGGGTCTGCCTCGATGTTGCCCGTGGCGAAATCTTAGCGCTTTTGGGTGAAAACGGCTCAGGCAAGACGACCTTGATGAACATGCTTTCCGGCATCTATTTCCCGGACAGTGGGGAAATCTATGTCGACGGCAAAGAAGTGGTGATTCGTTCTCCGAAGGATGCCTTTGATCTTGGCATCGGCATGATCCACCAGCATTTCAAATTGGTGGATGTATTGACTGCGGCGGAGAACGTCGTTTTAGGCCTGCCCGGCGGCATGCACGTCAACCGTAGGGCGCTCGCCAACGAAATCCGTGAGATCAGCAGCCGGTACGGCTTTGAGATTGACCCCAACAAAAAAATCTATAACATGTCTGTGAGCGAAAAGCAGACAGTGGAGATCATCAAGGTGCTCTACCGCGGCGCAAACACGCTCATACTCGATGAACCTACCGCCGTTTTGACGCCGCAGGAAACGGAAAAGCTGTTTAAAATCCTGCGCAACATGAAGGCGGACAATAAGGCGATCATCATCATCACGCATAAGCTCAATGAGGTGCTGGCGATTTCCGACCGCGTCTCTATCCTGCGAAAGGGCTGCTGCATCGATACCGTGGAAACGAAGGATGCAAACGCGCAGTCCCTGACGGAAGCGATGGTGGGGCGCAGCGTCAGCCTCGCGATTGCGCGCGAGAAAATGGAGCATACACCCGAACGGCTTAAAATCAAGGGACTCACCTGCGTGAATTCCGAGCATGTCAAAGCGCTCGACAATGTCAGCTTTACGCTCAAGGCGGGCGAAATCCTCGGCGTTGCAGGCATTGCGGGAAGCGGCCAGAAAGAGCTGTGCGAGGCCATTGCGGGGCTTTACCCCATACAGTCCGGCGAAATCCTCTATTGCGACGAAGAAAAAGGCACCTCTGAAAACCTTGCGGGCAAGAGCCCAACGGAAATCATCCGCCACGGCGTCGCCATGGCGTTTGTGCCGGAGGATCGCCTGGGTATGGGGCTTGTCGCTTCCATGGATATGGTTGACAACGTCATGCTCAAAAGCTACAAGACCAACAAGGGCATGTTTGTAGACCGCAAGTCTCCCAGGAAGCTTGCTGAAGAGCTCATCGAGCGCCTTGAAATCGTCACCCCCGGCACTGCAACGCCGGTCCGCCGTCTTTCCGGCGGCAATGTGCAGAAGGTGCTTCTGGGGCGCGAGATCGCAAGCGGCCCATCCGTGCTCGTTGTCGCTTACCCTGTACGGGGGCTCGACATCAATTCCTCATACAAGATCTATGACCTGTTGAACGAGCAAAAGAAGCAAGGCGTCGCCGTACTCTTTATCGGAGAGGATCTTGACGTTCTGCTTGAGATATCCGACCGCCTGCTGGTATTGTGCGGCGGCAAGCTCAGCGGCGTCGTGGATGCAGCAAACACCACCAAGGAAGCGGTAGGCCTGATGATGGTACATGTGGATGAAGAAAAGGCGAAGCATGGCTTCGGGGAAGGAGAGGCAAAATGAGCAAGCAAATCAAGAAAGCCTCCCAGGAGCCGTTTATCCGCATGGTTAAGCGGGATACCATCCCGCGCAACAAGGCGATCCTCATCCGCGTCATCGCGGTGTTGGGCGCATTGCTGACAGGCGCGCTGATCATACTGGCATTAGGGCATAACCCGATTGCCGTATATAAGGATATGATCGTGGGCAGCGTGGGCAGCAATACGGCACTACTCGAAACCATCCGCATCGCGATTCCTCTGTTGGTGACATCCCTTGGCATCTCCCTGGCATTCAAAATGCGCTTCTGGAACATCGGCGCGGAAGGGCAGATTTTGGTCGGCGCGATGGCCGCAAGTTATTTTGCACTGTTTCAGTACCAGGCGATTCCGCGTGTGCCGCTGCTGCTCATCATGGCGGTCGTCGCGGTGCTCGCAGGCGGCTTGTGGGGGTTGATCCCCGCGCTCTTCAAGGCCAAATGGAACACAAACGAGACGCTCTTTACCCTGATGCTCAACTACATTGCGCTCGCATTCCTTGCGTATCTCCAGAACGGTCCGTGGAAGGATCCGGCCCTGCGCGGGTTCCCCAAAATTGCTATGTTCACGGAGGTTGCAAAGCTGCCTAAGGTGTTTGGCGTGCATATCGGCTGGATCATAGCGCTTATCTTGGTGGTGCTGGTGGGTATTTATATGACCCGCACCAAGCAGGGCTATGAAATCGCAGTCGTGGGCGAGAGCAAAAGCACCGCAAAATATGCGGGCATGAATGTGGGCCGCGTTATTACCCGCACCATGTTCCTTTCGGGCGCGCTCGCAGGCCTTGTCGGCTTCATCCAGTGTTCGGGCGCCGACTATACCATCACGGATACGACAGCGGGCGGCGTCGGCTTCACGGCGATCACCGTTGCGTGGCTAAGTAAGCTCAATCCCTATGTGATGCTGCTTGTGGCCTTTGCGATTGCCGTGCTCGAAAAGGGCGCAAACAAAATCCAGACCACATTCAAAATCCCCGCCTCCGCGGCGGAGGTGCTCACGGGCATTATCCTCTTCTTCATGCTCGGGTGCGAGTTCTTCATCAACTACAGGCTCATATTCCGCGGCAGAAAGGAGCGCAAATAATGGATTTGATTATCAACCTTCTCAATGCTGCGGTATTGGCGGGCACGCCCCTGCTCCTTGGCACGTTGGGTGAGATTTTAACGGAGAAATCCGGCAACCTTAACCTGGGTGTTGAGGGTATGATGTTCATGGGCGGCATCGCAGGCCTTGCGTCCTCGTTCTACTATGAGGCGGCGGCGGGCGCGGCTGCAAACGGCTTTGTCTCCGCCCTGTTCGCGGTGCTCGGCGCATTCGCGTGCGGCGCGTTCGGCGCGCTCCTCTACAGCTTTTTGACGGTCACGCTTCGCGCGAACCAGAACGTTACGGGCCTCACGCTGACGATATTCGGCACGGGCTTTGCAAACTTCTTCGGCGAGCACATGGCGTTAAAGGCGGGCGGCTATGCGGCCGTATCGGATATCACAAAGGCGGCGTTCGGAAACCTGAACTTTCCCGGACTTTCCAATATCCCGTATCTTGGCAAGCTGCTTTTCAGCTATAACTTTGTCGTGTATCTCGGCATCGTCATTGCGCTCATCCTCGCCTGGTTCCTGGGCCGTACGCGCACGGGCCTTAATCTGAGGGCCGTTGGCGAAAGCCCGGCGACGGCGGATGCGGCGGGTCTGAACGTGGCACGCTATAAGTATCTGGCTACCTGCATCGGCGGCGGCATCTGCGGCCTGGGCGGCATGTATGTGACGATGGTCACCTGCAAGGGCGTCTGGGTGCACAACAGCATCAACGGCCAGGGCTGGATTGCGGTGGCGCTCGTTATCTTTGCCGCGTGGAGTCCTCTCAGGGGGCTCTTAGGCGCGCTGGTATTCGGTGGCCTTTCCATCATGCGCATGTATGTGAATCTGGGCATCCCCATGCAGATTTACGATATGCTTCCGTTTGTGGCGACGGTGCTCGTGCTGATCTTGAGCAGCATCAAGGAAAGCCGTGAGCATGCGCAGCCCAAGTCCTGCGGTAACAACTACTTCCGCGAGGAACGATAGCAACCTGTTATTGACGGCGCGCATCCGTGTTGTGGGGCGCGCCGTTGAGAAAATGAAGCTACAATAACATCACAAAGGAGTGAGCATTATGTCCTACGACCGTATCTTTAACTTCTCGGCTGGCCCCTCCATGCTCCCGCAGTCCGTGCTGGAGACCGCAAGGGACGAAATGATGAACTACCATGGTTCCGGAATGAGCGTCATGGAAATGAGCCACCGCTCCAAAGTGTACGATGAGATCATCGTCTCTGCGCAGGCGCTTCTGCGCGAGGTCATGGGGATTCCCGACAACTACAAGGTACTCTTCCTGCAGGGCGGCGCGACGCTGCAGTTTGCCATGGTGCCCATGAACCTGCTGAAAACAGGCAAGGCGGACTATATCGTCACCGGCCAGTTCTCGGGCAAGGCATACGAAGAAGCGCAGAAGTACGGCGCCATCAACCTCGCCGCCACCACCAAGAAGGAAAACTTCAGCCGCATTCCGCAGCAGGATGAACTCAAGCTCGATCCCGAGGCGGATTATGTGCACATCTGCTATAACAACACCATATTCGGCACCAAGTGGAACTACATCCCGGATACCGGCGATGTGCCCCTGGTTGCGGATATGTCCAGCTGCATTCTTTCCGTGCCCATCGACGTATCAAAGTTCGGCCTCATCTATGCAGGCGCGCAGAAGAACGTTGCGCCCGCGGGCCTTACAATCGTCATCGTGCGCGAGGACCTGCTGCGCAGCGATCTGCCCGCGTATGTGCCCACCATGTGCAACTACAAGATCATGGCGGACAACGATTCCATGTACAACACCCCTTCCTGCTACCCGATCTATATCTGCAAGCTCGTGCTTGAATGGATCAAGGAAATGGGCGGCCTCACCGCCATGCAGGCCCATAACGAGAAGAAGGCCGCGATCCTCTATGATTACTTGGATCAGAGCAAGCTCTTCAAAAGCCCGGTTTCCAAGGAGAGCCGCTCCATAATGAATGCGACCTTCCGCGCCGAAAGCGATGAAGTGAACGACGCGTTCGTCAAGGCCGCATCCAAGGCCGGCATGGTCAACTTGAAGGGCCACCGCGTAGTGGGCGGCATGCGTGCGTCCATCTACAATGCCATGCCCATTGAAGGGGTGGAAGCGCTCGTTGCCTTCATGAAGGAATTCGACAAGTAAATGCATGATTCGGGCGGCGGAACAGCTTCCGCCGCCTCCATTCCGGCCGGCAATCCAAGCCGGGTCGCCATTTGACAACGGCGTCATGGCGAAAAATTACTGTAAAATGAAAAGGAGAACACATATGCTGCGTGTTTTGGCAAGCGACGGCATGGAAAAGAATGCCGTAAAAGCCCTGCAGGAGCTCGGATGCGAGGTCGTGGAGCAGTTTTATGAGCCCGAAGCGCTCATGGAGCAGGTCAAAGAGTACGACGTACTGGTTGTGCGTTCCGCCACCAAGGTGCGCGAACCCATCATTGACGCCGCGTGCGAAACGGGCAGGCTCAAGCTCATCATCCGCGGCGGCGTGGGCGTGGACAATATCGATGTTGCGTATGCGCGCGCAAAGGGCATTGAAGTCTGCAATACGCCGGAAGCGTCCTCCGCTTCCGTTGCGGAGCTTGCGATCGGCCATATGTTTGCGCTGGCCCGCTTCATCGGCATCGCCAATGTTACCATGCGCCAGGGCGTGTGGGAAAAGAAAGCGTACAAGGGCACGGAAATTGCCGGAAAAACGCTGGGGCTTATCGGCATTGGCCGCATTGCGCGGGAGACCGGCAAGCGCGCCGCGGCGCTCGGCATGAACGTCATCTACACCAACCGCTCCGGCCATCAGCCGGAATATGATCCCTATGTGCGCTATGAGCTTGACGAGCTGCTGGCAAAGTCCGACTTTGTCTCGCTGCATACGCCCGGCCCCAAGGGCAGCCCCGCGATTCTTTCAGCCGAAAAGATCGCGCTGATGAAGAACGGCGCGATTCTCATCAACACCGGCCGCGGCAACATGGTGGATGTGGAAGCGGTGCTCGATGCGCTCGATTCCGGCAAGCTGCGCGGTTATGGCGTGGACGTCTATGCGGAAGAACCCTGCAAGGACGAACGCCTCCTTTCCCACCCGAAGGTCAGCATGACGCCGCACGTGGGCGGCTCCACCGTGGAAGCGCAGCAGCGTATCGGCGAAGAGATCGTGGCGCATATCCGCCGCGTGTTCGCGCTGTAAGAGGCCATACTGCGCAAACCTCCGGAAAGGAGTTCCGAAAACAAGAGCATAAAAAGGCGCTGATGCATGGTGCATCAGCGCCTTTCTTATACGCATATGTGAATATATATTCAATATCATGATTTTAATTAATAAAAATACAGATTTGTTGCAAAAAGGGGTTGATTTATTGCAAATACATAGTATACTTATGCAAAGAAGCATTTTGAAAGGAAGAAAAGAAGATGAAGAAGTTATATAAAGTCATCGCTCTGATGCTTGCCGTTGCCCTCGGCATACTCGCATTTGCGGCATGCAAGCCGGCGGAACAGGCGGCGGGCACCCCCAATATCGATAAGATCAAGAAGGCGGGCAAGCTCGTCATACTCACCAGCTCCGGTTTTGCACCCTTTGAATATCTGGGTACAAACAACGAAGTGGCAGGCGTAGACATTGACATCGCACAGGCCATTGCCGATGAAATCGGCGTGAAGCTTGAAGTGGTGGATATGGACTTTGACGGCATCGTCATGGCTGTGCAGAGCGGCAAGGGCGACCTTGGCGTAGCGGGCATCACCGCAAACGACGAGCGCAGGCAGAACGTTGATTTTTCCATCAACTATGTAGACGCCGCGCAGGTCATTATCGTGCCCGAGGGCAGCGCAATCAAGTCTGCAGCGGATCTTGCGGGCAAGAACATCGGCGTGCAGATGGGCACCACCGGAGACGTTTATGTGACGGATGAGGTCGGCGCAGGCCAGGTAATGCGCTATAAAACCGGCCCCGATGCCGGCGCTGAGCTTGCAAACGGCAAGATCGACGCGGTGGTCATCGACGAAATGCCCGCCAAGCAGATCGCCGAAGCCAACAAAGGCCTCGTTGTGCTCGAAGAACCCCTTACCGAAGAGCAGTACGCCATCGCGCTGAAAAAGGATGCAACCGATCTGAAGACGGTTGTGGATAAAGTTGTGCAGAAGATGATCGACGACGGCTCCGTCGCCAAGCTGATTGAAGAACACAAGGTAGCGTCCGGTTCCTGATTGGGAATGTTGTATGAAACGGGCCGCAGGCATTGCCTGCGGCCCGCATTCGTAAAAAAAACGGCGTGTTTGCGGGGTATCCGGCGTGTGGTATCCGGCATGTAAAACCGCTTTGCGCGCGGCGCATAATATAGTATACTAATACAGGCGCTGTACATTTATGCAAAACAGTATTCCACGCATGGCGCGCCGAAAGAGGGAGGACGTATGTGGGATAATTTCGGCAAGCAGCTTTATGATAACATCATCGCCAACAACAGGTGGCTGCTTTATGTAGAGGGGCTTGGCAACACCCTGCTAATAACGCTTGGCGCCGCGGTGCTCGGTATTATCCTTGGCGCGCTTGTCGCCATCTGTAAGGTGTATGCGCAGCATAACAAGGCGCTGCGCCCGCTCGAGGTAGTCTGTGACGTGTACCTAACGGTGATCCGGGGGACGCCGGTGATGGTGCAGGTGCTCATTTTTGCGTTTGTGATATTCGCGACGGTGCCGTTTGAATACAGCATCTATGTCGCGGTGCTGGCCTTTGGCATCAATTCCGGCGCGTATGTGGCGGAAATCATGCGCGCGGGCATCCAGGCCGTGAACCGCGGGCAAACGGAGGCGGGCCGCTCTTTGGGGCTGAGCAACGGCATGACTATGCGCTTTATCGTGCTTCCGCAGGCCATCAAGAACATTCTGCCCGCCCTTGCCAACGAGGCGATCGTATTGTTGAAGGAAACAGCAATCGTCGGTTATATCGCCATGAGCGATTTGACGTACATAGGCATGATGGTGCGTACACGTACCTACAGCGTGGTGCCGCTGCTGCTGATTGCGCTCATCTATCTGTTGATCGTCATGCTGATGACCTGGGGCCTCAAGAAGCTTGAAAGGAGGCTAAGTAAGAGTGATCACCGTTAAAGAGCTGTATAAGAAGTTTGATACCGTCCACGCCCTCAATGGCGTGAACCAGCATATTGAAAAAGGGGAAACGGTGGTCATTGTCGGGCCTTCTGGCTGTGGCAAGAGTACGCTTTTGCGCTGCCTGAATCTCCTTGAAATCCCCACCTCCGGCGAGGTCTGGTTTGAAGGCGTGCGCATCAACGACGGTAAATGCGATGTGGACAAACTGCGCCAGAAAATGGGCATGGTGTTCCAGCAGTTCAACCTGTTTCCGCACAAGACCATCCGGCAGAACATCACGCTTGCGCCTGTCAAACTCAGGCTGATGGGGGAAGCGGAAGCGAACGACAACGCGACGCGGCTATTGAACCGCATCGGCCTTACGGACAAGGCGGACGCCTACCCGGGCATGCTTTCTGGTGGGCAGCAGCAGCGCGTTGCCATTGTGCGCGCACTCGCCATGAACCCGGATGTGATGCTCTTTGACGAGCCCACCTCGGCACTCGACCCCGAGATGGTCGGTGAGGTGCTCGAAGTTATGAAGGAGCTCGCACACGAGGGCATGACGATGGTGGTCGTCACCCATGAGATGGGCTTTGCCAAGGAGGTCGCTACGCGCTGCCTGTTTATGGACGGCGGACAGGTGTTGGAAGAAAATGCGCCGCAGGCATTTTTCAACAACCCGCAGCATCCACGGCTGCAGGACTTCCTCTCCAAAGTGCTCTATTAGACAAGAAAATGGGCTGGCACCCTCTTAAAAAAATGAGAACAGCGGTCTTTCTTGACAAACTGAGCCGCTTCCCGGCATGCAGGGAGGCGGCTTTTTGCTTTTAATCAGGCGTGGAAAGCGTGATCCAGTAGCGTTTGCACAGGCGGCCGTTCTCCTCCACAATGTTTTCAAGACGCCCGCCATTCGCTTCAATGGTCCGGCTGCTTGCAATATTATCGCTGCTGCAGGTCAAAAGGCAGCGCGAGAGATTCAATTGATCCCGGCAAATTTGCAATGCCTGCCGAAGCATTTCCTTTGCGTATCCTTTTTGCCGCTCGCTTTTTCTCACGCTGTAGCCGATGTGCCCGCCCGTATGCAGCAAATGGTCGTTCAGGCAGTGCCGGATATCGATCATACCCAGGAGCTTCCCGGTTTCTGCATGCACGGCAAGGAACGTGGAAGAGGGTACAAATCCGGGCTGTACGGTTTCTTCGCACGTATTGCGTGCTACCTGGCAGAACCATTCCGGAATAGAGGAGGCGCCGGATAACCCTGCCGTACCGTCCATGCTGTCCCCGTTTTGCACAAATTCTTCCTTGTATGCCGCAATGTCCTTTTCATACCGGGCTGCTGGACGAACGAGCAAAAGCTGTTCCATCAAGGAAACCACCTTTTTCATAGATTTGCATCAGAATAACATAGGGCTTTCTTTTGCGCAACGAAAAGCAGGCTGTAGGATCGCTTGCGGCTTTATAGGGCATACTGACGCAATGAAAATTAGAATGAAAATTAAATAGGGAAATTTGGAGAGCTTTATGGAAATGGATACGCACTTTCTGAAAAAAATATTTAAATTAATGAAAATTAGAGGGTTTGCGCTTTTTAATTTGCAAACGGAAAAGCCGCGTTGCTATAATACAGCCATCAGGAGGTGGTCGTTGCGAAGCCTGTGAAACGAAAACCTGTGACAATGGCGGATGTCGCAAGAGAAGCCAACGTATCCATCACAACTGTATCTCACGTAATTAATTTATCAGCAACCATTTCCGCGGAAACGACAAAGCGCGTACACAGCGCCATTGAAAAGCTCGATTACCAGACAAACAAAGCAAGCAGCGCACAAAAATCCAACGACAAACGGATGATCGGCATTTTGACGCCGGATATTTCGAATGAGTTTTATTCACGTTGCGTGCAGGCTGCCTGCGAAGAAGCGTGGCGGCAGGATTATATCGCCTTGGTTTGCGGTACGCGGCATGATAAAAACGCGGAGGTCAAGCATATCAAAGCGCTCATCAGGAACGGTGTGAGCGGGATGATCCTGTTTGGGGGAATGCTTGAGGAAAAATACATCATGGAAGCCGCAAAAAAAATTCCGGTTGTGCTGGGAGACCGTTATCTGCTCAACCACCCCGTTCCTTCCGTGATTACGGACAATATCAGCGCCATGCGGCAGCTGATGGCGCGGCTGAGTAAGGCCGGTTACAAGCGGGTGGGCTATATTTCCGAAGATCTTGGCATGTCCAATGTCAAGGACCGCTATATGGGCTTCAAAATCGGCCTGGAAGAGAGCGGGATTCCCTTTCTGCCCGAGCACGTGCATTTTTCCGCCAGCCTGCGGCTTGACAAAATCGAAGCCGCGCACCGTTTCGTGCAGGAGCAGATCATTGCAAAATCCGCGCTTCCCGAGGTGTATGTCTGTACGAGCGACTTGATTGCGGCAGGCGTGCTTGCGGCATTGTTCGAGGCCGGGTACCGGGTGCCAAGGGATGTTGGCGTCGTCGGATTTGACGGCATTACGCTTTCCGCGTATACGCGTCCGCCGCTGACCACCATTGCACAGAACATGCGGCAGCTTGGGAAAAACTGCTGTCTGGCGCTGAGCCAGCAGCTTGAAGGCGGCGACAGATTTACAAAGCAGATCGTCGTCAACGCAAAGCTTATCGTGCGCGAATCCGTCAGGATGTAACGCCGGCTCATTCTTTTATTCCATTTTTTCGGGCAGGAGGGCATTATGGGAAAATACAGTGTTATTTTAGGCAATGTCGGCAATTTTTCGGACCGCTATATGGGTGGAGGCTACCAGCGGGAGTATACGCTTGCGGAGCTATTTGACCGCGTGAAGTCCATAGAGGGCGTTACCGGCGTGGAGCTTGTGAGCAACTGGCATGTGACGGCGGAGAACGCAAAAGAGGTCAAGGCGCAGCTGGAGCGCACCGGCCTTAAGCTTGTTTCCATCATTCCGGATCACTTCGGCACCAAGAAATACGGCCGCGGCGCGTTTTCCTCCAAGGATCCCGCCATGCGCCGCGCCGCGCTGGAAGAAACGAAAGAAATCATCGATGTTGCAAAGTTTCTGGGCGGCGATCTGATTAGCCTCTGGCCGGGCCAGGACGGGTATGATTATCACTTTCAGGGCGATTATATCCAGGAGCACAGCTGGTTTATCGAAGGCGTCAAGCAGTGCTGCCGCTACCGCCCGGATGTAAAAATCTCTATCGAGTATAAGCCGCGCGAGCCGCGCAACTTCAGCTATCCGGCTACAGCGGCGACGACGCTTTTGATGGTCAAGGAAATCGATGAGCCCAACTGCGGCGTCACCATCGATTACGGCCACAGCACCGCCGCCAAGGAGAACGTGGCGGAGAGCGTCGCCATCATCAAACGCTACGGCGACAAGCTGCTCCACATCCACATGAACGACAACTACTGCATGTGGGACGACGATATGATTACGGGCTCCATCCATACCATTCCGTTCATCGAGTTCTTCTACTGGCTCAAGCGGACCGGGTACGAAGGATATATCTCCACCGACCAATACCCCTACCGGGAGGACGGCCGTGACGCCTGCAACGAGAGCGTGCGCTGGTTCGACATTTTTGAAGAACTGGTGAACCGCATCGGCGAAAACGAGATCGAAGGCCTCTTTACATCCGGCAACGCCGTGGAGATCAGCGCGTTCCTGCGCAAACTGATGTTCAACAGATAAACTGTTTTGCCGGTAACGCGGCAAAAGTAAAAATAACTAGGAGGAACAGAACATGAAAAAAATGCTCGCTCTCGCGCTGGCCCTTTTGATGGCCTTTGGCATGGTTGCGTGCACCAAGCCGGCGGAAACCCCCGCACCGGCGCCCGCCACCACAGCCCCCGCCTCTGAGGCACCCGCAAGCGAGGCTCCCGCTACCGAAGCGCCCGCAGTAGACGAGTCCCAGTGGGAAATCGTCGTTGTTCCCAAGGATGCCACCAATCCCTGGTTTGTGCGCATGGATGTCGGCGTCAAAGAGTATGCACAGGAAACCGGCCTCAACATCTACCAGAAGGGCACCCCTGAGATCGATGCTACGCTGCAGGCACAGCTCATCCAGGACCTGATCGCAGCCGATGTTGACGCGATCTGCGTGGTTCCCGTTGATCCCGGCTCCCTTGAACCGGTCCTCAAGCAGGCCCGCGAAGCAGGCATCGTCGTGGTTGCACACGAAGGCGCTTCCCTGACGAACGTCGATTACGACATCGAAGCATTCAGCAACGATCAGTACGGCGCGTTCATCATGGATAACCTCGCGGAAGCCATGGGCCAGGAAGGCCTCTACACCACCATGGTCGCGCACGTCACCAACGCTTCCCATAACGAGTGGGCAGACGGCGGCGTGAAGCGCCAGCAGGAAGCTTACCCGAACATGAAGCTCCTCGAAGCCGAACCCCGCGTAGAATCCGAGGATAACGGCGACGTCGCTTACCAGAAGGCGAAGGAACTTTTGAAGAAGTACCCCGACCTCAAGGGCATCATGGGCACCTCCTCCTTTGACGCACCGGGCATTGCCCGCGCGATCCAGGAACTCGGCCTCACCGGCAAGGTGTTCACCTCCGGTACCGGCATGCCCGCGGACAACGCGGAACTCTTGAAGAGCGGCGTTGTCAAGTCCCTGACGCTGTGGGATCCCGCGCTCGCAGGCAAGGCCATGTGCTCCATGGCGCTGAAGCTCCTGCGCGGCGAAGAGGTCAAGGACCATGTGGACCTTGGCGTAGATGGCTACAATGATCTGGTCTTCAAGGCAGGCAGCACCACCGTTCTCGAAGGCAAGGGCTGGGTTGTCATCAATGCCGAGAACGTAGACAGCTTCGGCTTCTAAGTTCAGGTATCTCTCAGAACAGGGCCGTTATTGCATCCCGCTGCCCGAACCCCGCGCGCGAACGATGTTTTGCGCGCGGGACGAGGGCAGGGGATGCATGGCCCTTTCGTACTTTATGCGATTCCCGATAAAGACGTGGACAATGCATTGTCCACAGTGCGGCAAAACGAGAATTTTTTGATCCGCTTTCAGGGAACACATGACATGCGGATTCGTATTACAACGCAAGAAAGGGGCGAAGGCTCTATGTCCCAAAGCGTACTCAAAGTCGTGGATGTAAAAAAATCCTTTGCGGGCGTGCAGGCGCTCAAAGGCGTTTCTCTCGATATCCAGGCGGGAGAAATCCATTGCCTTGCGGGTGAAAACGGCTGCGGAAAATCTACGCTCATCAAAATCATCTCCGGCGTATATACCCCTACGGCCGGCCATGTGGAGTTTGGAGACAAGGTTTATACAAAAATTACGCCGATCGAAGCGATCATGAACGGCGTACAGGTCATTTATCAGGACTTTTCCATATTCCCCAATCTTTCCGTCATGGAAAACCTCGCGTTCAACGCGGAGCTTGCCGCAAAGCGCAAGCTTGTCAACCGCGAACGCATGAAGCAGATCGCAAAAGAGGCCATTGCGAAGATTAATTTTGACGTGGACCTTGATGCAAAGGTCGGTTCGCTTTCGGTTGCCAACAAGCAGCTTGTTGCAATCTGCCGCGCGCTGATGTTTGACGCGAAGCTGATCATTATGGACGAACCGACGACTGCGCTTACCAAAAAAGAGGTCAACGCCCTCTTCAAGATCATACTCGATCTCAAAGCGCAGGGCATTGCCACGCTGTTTGTCAGCCACAAACTGGACGAGGTTTTTGAGATATCCGAACGCTTCACCATCCTCAGAAGCGGTGAGAAGATCATCACGGGCACCACTTCGGAGCTCGATAACAAAAAGTTTACGTACTATATGACCGGAAGGGAATTTGAAGACCATCCGTTTGTCCCGAAAGCGCAGTCCGGCGAGCCGGTACTCAAAGTAGACGGGCTTACCGCAAACGGCTTCTTTGAGGATGTCAGCTTCTCCCTGAACAAGGGCGAAATCCTGGGCATTACCGGTCTCTTGGGTTCAGGGCGCACGGAGCTTGCGCTGTCCCTGTTCGGCATGCAGCATGTGGATGGCGGCTCCATCACGATCGACGGGAAGGCAGTGACCTTTCATACGCCGGAGGACGCCATGAACAGCGGCATCGGCTATGTGCCGGAAGACCGGCTTTCAGAAGGGCTGTTCCTGCCGCGCAGCATCGGGGACAACATCATTATCTCAGAGCTTGGGAAGCTTTCGAGCAAGCTTGGCATATTGGATAAGAAAAAGAAAAAAGCGGAGATTGCCCATTGGGTGGAGGAGCTTTCCATCGCGACGCCCAACCCGGACAATGCCTGCAGCACGCTTTCGGGCGGCAACCAGCAGCGCATTGTGCTTGCAAAATGGCTTGCGCGCGATCTGAAGGTGCTCATTCTCAACGGCCCCACGGTGGGTGTGGATATCGGCTCCAAGCATGACATCCACCAGATTTTGCGAAAGCTTGCGGAGCAGGGGCTTGCCGTCATTATCATCTCGGATGATATACCCGAAATCCTTTCGAGCTGTTCGAGCGTGCTCATTATGCGCGACGGACGCATCAGCGCAGCGCTTGCGCCCACGGGCATCGATGCGCAGGCGCTTTCGCAGTACATGATGTAGGGGGTGAAGAAAATGACCAAACTGATGAAGAAACTCACGCAGCGCAATGAATTCTATATTTTTCTTGTCATCGTGGCGCTGAGCATCGTGATACAGGCACGTTCCGGGCAGTTCTTTACCTCCAACAATATTGTGGACCTGCTGTCCGCCCTGATTGTGCCGGGTCTGTTTGCGCTTGGTACGTTCATGGTCATCGTTTCCGGCGGCATCGACGTTTCCTTCCCGGCATTGGCGTCGCTTAGCATGTATGCCACCACGCGTATTTTAGTGGACAGCGGCTACCAGGGCGGCATGTTCCTGCCCATCGTCATGTCGTTGTGCTTCGGCGCGATATTGGGCGCCGTCAACGGTGTGCTGATTGCCACCTTTAAGCTGCCGCCGCTGATCGTCACCCTGGGTACGTCAAGCGTATTCAAGGGCATCATGCAGGGCGTTTTAAACTCCGTGCAGATCGCGGTAATCCCCACGGGCATGTCCTCGTTCGGCACTTCGGCGCTCTTTATCGCAAAGAATTCGCAGACGGGCCTCACATCGCGCATGCCGGTCGCATTCCTGGCGCTTGCCGTGGTGCTTGCACTGGTATACTTTGTGCTGCAGCGCACCATGTACGGGCGCGGGCTGTACGCCATCGGCGGCAATGAGGTCAGCGCGCACCGCGCGGGCTTTAACGTGTGGCGCATCAAATTCTTGCTGTATGTCGTTGTCGGCATGATCGCAAGCCTCGCGGGCCTTATCCGCGTATGCATGATGACGCAGGCGCATCCCACCAACATGCTGGGCATGGAAATGATGATCATCGCGGGCGTGGTGCTGGGCGGCACCGCCATCACCGGGGGCGCAGGCACGCTCACGGGCTGTATGCTCGGCACAATACTCATCGTCATCGTACAGAATTCGCTGATTCTTTTGGGCGTTCCCACCTTCTGGCAGGGACTGTTCCTGGGCCTCCTGATTCTGGTCGGCACCGGGGTGAGCGCCATGCAGGTTGCGCGTGCAAATGAGGTCAAGGGCCGTTACACGGGGAGGGCGCAATGATGAACAAGAACAAAACAGGCATCCGCGCAATCATGAAGGATGTGCACATCGCGAGGCTTTTGGGCCTGATGGCGCTATGGATGATCTTCATGGCCATCTTCCGCTTCAATAAGTTCTATACGTTGATCAATTTCCAGACGATGGCCGCGCAGTTTCCGGAATTCGGCCTGATGGCGCTTGGCATCATGCTGTGCATGATCACAGGCGGCATCGATCTTTCTGTCGTAGGCGTCGCGAACTTTGCTTCCATCGCGGCGGGAATATTGCTCAAGGAAATGTCAAGCGGCGGAGAGGAACTCACGGGATTTGGCATATTCATCGTCATGGCTTTTGGCGTGCTGATCGGCGCCGTGGCGGGCATATTCAATGGCATCCTGATCTCCAAGGTCAAAATCCCGCCCATTTTGGCGACGCTCGGCTCCTACGAGCTGTTTACGGGCATTGCCATTATCCTCACTAAGGGCAAGGCCATCAGCGGTTTGCCGCTCACGTATGCGGAAACCATCGCATCTAAGCTTTTCGGGTTCATCCCCATCCAGCTGCTGTTCTTTGTGGCAATGGTGATCGTGATTTCGTTCCTTTTAAACCGCACCACGTACGGCACCCGGCTGTATATGCTGGGCACCAATGCCACGGCGGCAAAATTCAGCGGCTTGAAGGTTGACCGGCTGCTCATCAAAACTTATATGCTCTCGGGCATCTGCGCGGCGCTTGGCGGGCTCATCATGCTTGCAAACTACAACTCCGCGCGTGCCGATTACGGCACGGTCTATACGCTTCAGTGCGTGCTGATCGTGGTGCTGGGCGGCGTGGACCCTGCCGGCGGCAAGGGCCGCATCGGTGGCGCAGTGCTGGCGATCTGCGTCTTGCAGATGCTTTCTTCCGGCCTCAACCGCTTCCCGCAAATTTCCAGTTTCTATATCCCGCTTATCTGGGGCGGCGTATTGCTGCTTGTTATGGTGCTCAACTTCTTTACCGAAAACAGGCGCATCAAAGAGAAATAAAGGAGGGTGTGTATGCTCAAAAACGTACCCACCGTGCTTTCTCCGGAGCTGTTGAAGGCGCTCGCGGAGATGGGCCATAATGATGTGATCGTACTCGGGGATGCGAACTTCCCCGGCGCAGGGCTTGCAAAGGCGGGCGGCGCGCAGTTGATCCGTGCGGACGGTATCGGCGCTGTTGCGCTGCTTGACGCGATCCTCACCATGATCCCCACGGATACGTATGTGGAAACGCCGGTCGTCGTCATGAAGCGGGAGCCACAGGACGCGAACCTCGATATCCCCATCTGGAAGGAATTTGAGGCCGTTGTGGAACAGCATGATCCGCGCGGAAAGGCTGCCATCGGCTTTATCGACAGGTTCCGTTTCTATGATGAAACGAAGCACGCTTACGCCGTAATCCAAAGCGGGGAAGAAGCGGTCTATGCCTGCGTCATGATCCGAAAGGGTGTTATCAAAAAGAACTAAAGCCCCACCGGGCAAATAGCACAGGAGGAAAGAACGATGAAAGTACTGTTTGCAGGCGAGAGCTGGACCATCGCCATGAGCCACATCAAGGGATTCAATTCGTTTGAGACGTTTTCCTATGATGAATCCACCAGCGACAATATTCGCCGCATCTGCGATGCGG
>JAEYLA010000315.1 GCA_023461495.1 Bacillota bacterium
AGCGTTTCCAAGTCCATTGTATAAACTCCTTCCGTCCGCCTCCATGTTGCCTGCGGCGCATCAGAAACGAAGCATAATCATACTATTTAAATATGGATTTATGATAAAAAACCGCGGTGCGTATGTCAATAGCGGAGTATAGGGTTTATTTTATAAAATATAGAAAAACTACTTGACAAACAGGCACATTCGAGGTACGTTATGTATAACATAGTAATCATATAGGAAATAATGATTTAGGAGGAACTGCAATGTCTACCATTTATAAAAGCCTGACGGACCTGATCGGCAAAACCCCGCTTCTAGAGCTTGGCAACTACAGCAAGAAAAATGATGTGAAGGCGACGATCGTCGCAAAGTTGGAATATTATAATCCCGCGGGCAGCGTGAAGGACAGAATTGCAAAGGCAATGATTGAGGACGCGGAACAGCGCGGCATTTTGAAGCCCGGCTCGGTGATCATCGAACCCACCAGCGGTAACACCGGCATCGGCCTTGCGGCCGTTGCAGCTGCGCGCGGCTATCGTATCATTCTCACCATGCCCGAAACCATGAGCGTGGAGCGCAGGAACCTGTTAAAGGCCTATGGCGCGGAGCTTGTGCTCACCGAAGGTGCAAAGGGCATGAAGGGCGCAATCGCAAAGGCGGAAGAGCTTGCCCTTGAAACGCCCAATTCGTTTGTTCCCGGCCAGTTTACCAACCCCGCAAACCCTGCCGTACACAAAGCGACGACCGGCCCCGAGGTTTGGGAGGATACCGATGGCAAGGTGGATATTTTTGTAGGCGGCGTGGGTACCGGCGGCACCATCACCGGCGTTGGCGAATACCTGAAGGAGAAGAACCCCAACGTCAAAATCGTTGCCGTGGAGCCGTTTGACTCTCCGGTGCTTTCGGAAGGCAGGCCCGGCCCGCATAAAATCCAGGGCATTGGCGCAGGCTTTGTGCCGGATGTGTTGAATACCTCCATTTACGATGAAATTATCAAGGTAAAAAATGAGGAAGCGTTTGCCGCGGGCCGTGCGGTAGCGGCTGCGGAAGGGCTGCTTGTCGGCATTTCCTCGGGTGCCGCGCTCCACGCGGCGACAGAGCTTGCAAAGCGGCCTGAGAATGCCGGGAAGTTCATCGTCGTCCTGCTGCCGGATACCGGCGAGCGCTATCTCTCCACAGCGTTGTTTGCGGAATAAACATGGTTCTTTTCTCCACATTGCGTATGATCAAGGGAGGGTACATCGGGCGGATGTGCCCTCCCCTTTCGTTTATGCGCCCGGTACGTTGACAAGCCCTCATCAACTGCGCTACGATACAAAAAAAGAAGAAAAATGGGGGAAACGCGATGCAGCGCGAATGCTACCGTGAAATTTGGGATGCGCTCAACATGGGAAAGCGCTCCGTGCTTGTAACGGCAATCGAAGACCAAACCGTACAAAAATGGGTATTCTGTGCGGATACGCCGGAAGGGGAGGCGTCCCCCTATGCCGCGCTTGCAAAAGCGGCGGTTGAAAAAAGCGAGTTGCAATATCAGAAACTCGGCAATGACGGCGCGGCGTTTGCGGAGCCCTTTGTGCCGGAACCGCGGCTGATCGTATTGGGCGGCGGACATATTGCGCTGCCGCTTGTAGAATTCGGCGCAAAATGCGGGTTTTCCGTTACCGTGGTGGACGACAGGCCCGCGTTTGCAAATGCGCCCCGCTTTCCGCTGGCGGCGGAAGTGATCTGTGAATCGTTTGAGCGCGTGTTCGATCAGCTGCGCCTTGACCCCTTCTGCTTCGTGGTGGTCATTACACGCGGACACAGGCACGATAAAATGTGCCTGCGGGAGCTGACAAAGTATCCGTTGGCATACCTGGGCATGATCGGCTCCCAAAACCGTGTGCGCACGGTCAAGCAGGCGCTTGTGGAAGAAGGTATTGCCGAGGAACGTATGGAGAAGGTCTGCGCGCCCATCGGCATCAAGATCGGCGCGGTCACGCCTGCGGAAATCGCTATTTCCATTTTGGGGGAGGTCATCCTCTACAAACGCACGCTCAACAAAGAAGCGTGGCCGGAGCTGGACCGGGAGGTGCTTGCAGCGTTAAAGGATGCCAAAGAACCGCCCTTTGCCATTGCGACCATCATCGAAGCAAAAGGTTCAGCACCCCGCGGTGTTGGCGCAAAGCTCCTGGTATGGCCGGATGGGCGCATTTCAGGCAGCATCGGCGGTGGATGCAGCGAGGGCGAGGCCATCAAGGTCGCCTATGAGGTCATTCGTACCGGACAGCCCTGCGTATATGGCGTTGACCTATCGGGCGCCGCTGCGGAGGATGAGGGCATGGTGTGCGGCGGCAGGATAAAGGTCGCCATTGAACGGTATGGAGGATGACGCTTTTGATGCGCAATATATTTGGGAGGGGTTCTTAGGGCCGTAACGGCCTTAAGCGGGTTTGAGGGCAGAGCCCTCAGCAATCCCTTTGGTGACACCTTAAGCCGCCCATCTTGGCGGCTTCTTTGTATTCTGGGGCACTTTAACCAATCCCGTTCCCGCGCGCATAGTATAAGAAGTAGCGATTTGATATCCATTCATGATCGGAACAAAGACAATCTGGAAAAACGGGAGAACTACTATGTGCGGTATTGTTGGCATTGTTGACTACCGGCGGGAACTTTTTTTGGATACGCCGGTGA
>JAEYLA010000316.1 GCA_023461495.1 Bacillota bacterium
CCGTAACTCACCATCTTTTCCTGGGTTTTTTTGAAGAAGAAGCAGGCCGTCGGCCAAAGGATAATGTTCCATACAAGCTGCGGCAAAAGGATCGGGATCGGTTCCGCAAGCCCCACAAACAGCGAAAGCGAAGCGCCGCCCAGGCTTCCGAACGGCTGCAGGGCAAAGATTTTGCCAAGGCCGAACGGCATGACCGGAAATGGAATGACACTCCCCGAAAACAGCGCGATGATGGACATGCGCACCATGTATACAAGCCAGGCCATGCCTTTGAGGCGTATGGTAAAGCACGCAAATACAAAATCGATGGCAAAGCCCAGCGTAACGCAAAGCAGCAGGCTCATAAAAAACCAAGGCGTCGCGGGATACAGGGAGACGCCGAACAAAGGGGAAAGCAACACCATCGGCAGGGAAAAGGCGACGAGCATGGGAATCCACTCCCCAACCGTCTGCGCAATGATTTGCCCAAAGAGCGGCATCGGCCGGTTGAAGAGGGAAACAAGCTCGCCTTCATAGGTCCAGCCGGAAAATTGGGTGCGCACTACCAATAGATCCGTGAGGAGCGCATTTAAATAGGTATAGCTGAGCATTTGGTCAAGGCTCATGTCGGCCTGTGCGCCGCTCTCAAGCAGCACACGCCAAACCAGCATCAGCGGCAGCAGGTAAACAAACCGGATCAGGATTTTCGGCAGCAGATACCAAATGCCGCCGTTTGTTTGGGCGCGCAGCGATATTTGCGCCGTTTTGAGATATTTTGCAATCATAAGATCTCCTTTTTGCATATAAAAAAATCCCTGTGCAGCCGCGGCGCACAGGGATTTCAAGGCACATAAAAGCCTATACAGGCATTTTGTTCCGTGAAAGGAATGCGAAGCGACGGCAATTTGCGTCCAAAAGGGCAGACTCCACCCTGGGAAGCGCATTGTTAAATGAATCGCTGTGGATACGGTCCAACAAATAGAACGCATTACGGCATACCATCATGGCGCTTGTCACATCCTTTCACCACCTTTCTACACAGATATCTTACTTATATCATACCTTTTCTAAAAAGTAAACATATATTTCCCGAAGACGTTTACTTGAATTTGAAAGTGAACGAGGGGAAACAGAGAAAACCGCTTTCATTCGTAATAGAAAAAAAGGCGCATTTGAAATAATATATTATATTTTACAAAATAATACATACAACTCTCTCAGGTAATTTATGCAAAACTCTGTTCGGATAAGTTTCGGAGAATATGCCGTATTCCGGACATTTCCCACGGCATCTACGAACATTTCTTTGGATGTTTGCCGTAAAAATGCTAAAAAATATGTGATTTTCCTGAATCTTTAATGCCGAACCGGGGCGATAAAAAAAATAAGCTATTGTTGTTTTTGAATTTTTCATGTATATTTCTTTGTATGTATGTATGCAATGTTGCAAGTCAGCAGGGCATACTTCTATTGTTCTGTATCACAAATTTAACGGAAAGGAGGGTGGTCTAACATGGGAAAATATGTTTTTCAGCGCGTAGTAGCCATGTTGCTGACGATACTATGTATTGTTACAATCACATTCTTCCTCATGCATGCAATTCCCGGCGGTCCCTTCACGAGAGAGAAGCCACTGCCTGAAGCAATATTACAAGCGTTAAACAAAAAGTATCATTTGGACGACCCGGTATGGAAGCAGTACCTGGATTATTTGGAGGATTTGGTATTAAGAGGCGATTTTGGCCCGTCCTTCAAGCAGGTCAACAGATCTGTCAATGAGCTTATATTTGGCGGCTTTCCCATTACGGCAAAATTGGGGATGGCGTCGATTGGGCTGACATTGATCCTTGCGATCCCAATGGGAGTTTATTCGGCATTGAAGCAGGGAAGATGGCAGGATTACACCGCCATGTTCATCGCTACGCTGGGCGTGACGATCCCCAGTTTTGTAATGGCGATACTGCTGATTTATATATTCGCGCTCAAGCTCGGGATACTTCCGGTTATCTCGGGCTCACTGGATACGGTTATTACGATGGTACTGCCCGTGCTTGCGCTTACGGGGTATCAGCTTTCCTTTATTACCCGTCTGATGCGCTCGAGCATGCTGGACGTCGTGCAGCAGGATTACATTCGTACGGCGCGCGCCAAAGGGATTTCGGAATTCAAGGTGATCATGAAGCATGCCTTTAAAAACGCCATCCTGCCCGTTATTACGTATATGGGGCCTATGGTTGCGGCGCTTTTGACAGGCAGCTTTGTTATTGAAAAAATGTTCACCATCCCCGGTGTGGGCGGATTCTTTGTCACCAGCATCGGCAACCGTGACTATACGATGATCATGGGCACCACCATTTTCTATGCCGCGATATTGATTGTGATGAATTTTGTGGTGGACATTGTTTATGGATTCGTGGACCCGCGCATCAAGCTCCAAAACACGAAAGGGGGAGCGGCTTAGGTGGAGTATTCAAAGGAAATGTTTGCCCCTCTTTCTGAGGTGCAGAAAAGTGAAGATGTCTTTATGCGCCCCAGCCTGACCTATTGGCAGGATGCATGGCGCAGATTTAAAAAGAACACGCCCGCGATGGTCGCAGGCGTGGTGCTGGTACTGATCGTGTTGCTGGCGATCTTCGGGCCGATGCTCTCACCCTATACGTA
Organism: Bacillota bacterium; assembly: GCA_023461495.1. Taxonomy (GTDB): domain Bacteria; phylum Bacillota; class Clostridia; order Christensenellales; family CAG-138; genus JAEYLA01. The sequence goes on from JAEYLA010000316.1 coordinate 2,641, forward strand.
CGACCAGCAGGTGAGAGGCGACCGCAATCAGTTCCCGTCTTCAGAGCATTGGTTCGGTACGGACAAACTGGGACGCGACCTGTATGTGCGTACGCTCTACGGCGCGCGTATCTCGCTTTCCATCGGGTTGGTTGCAAGCTTGATCAACCTTACGATAGGCGTGCTATACGGCGGCCTTTCGGGCTATCTTGGCGGCAAGGCCGATAATATCATGATGCGTATTGTGGATATCCTGTACGCCGTGCCGCTGCTGCTGTATGTCATTATGCTGCAGGTGGTGCTGGAGCAGCCGATTAAAAACCTGTTCCAGACGAGCAAATTCTTTGCCTTATTTAAAGCCTTGGGGCCGGAGCTGATCCTGATTTATATCGTGCTCGGTTCCGTTTACTGGGTGGGCACGGCGCGCATGGTGCGCGGCCAGGTGCTTGCCATCAAGAACCAGGAGTTTGTCCTTGCCGCCAAGGCGCAGGGTGCCGGCACGATGCGCATCATCTTCAGGCACTTGACGCCAAACGCGATCGGTCAGATCATTGTTATGACGATGATGTCCATCCCGAACGCGATCTTCACGGAGTCCTTCCTGAGCTTCATCGGCATTGGCGTAAGCGCGCCTATGGCGAGCTGGGGGTCTTTGGCGAGCGACGCGTACAAGGCGCTGCAGAGTTATCCGTATCTGCTGTTCTTCCCGGCAGGCGCGATCTGTATCACGGTGCTGGCCTTTAACATTCTGGGCGATGGCCTCAGAGATGCGCTCGACCCCAGAATGAGAAAGTAGGTGGCAGTATGAGCGAATATATTCTTGATGTCAAAAACTTAAAGACCTCCTTCTTTACGCATGTGGGGGAAGTGCAGGCGGTGCGCGGCGTATCGCTCAGGCTCCGTCCCGGCGAGGCGCTCGGTATCGTCGGCGAGAGCGGCTGCGGTAAGAGCGTCATGTCGCTTTCCATGATGGGGCTTGTCCCCAATCCTGGAAAAGTTGTTGGCGGCGAGATCATGTTTGAAGGAAAGGATCTTGCCAAATTAAGCGACAGGCAGATGCGCAAGATCAGGGGCGAGCGGATCTCGATGATTTTTCAGGATCCCATGACATCCCTAAACCCTGTATATACGATCGGAAACCAGATCAACGAGATGATTCTGGAGCACCGGAAGATCAGCAAGAAGCAGGCCACGGAGCGGGCGATTGAGCTTCTGGAGCTTGTCGGCATTCCCAGCCCTGAGGCGCGTCTTAAGCAGTATCCGCATGAGTTTTCCGGCGGTATGCGCCAGCGTGCAATGATCGCTATGGCGCTTGCGTGCGATCCCGCGCTCTTTATCGCAGATGAACCCACAACAGCGCTGGACGTGACCATCCAGGCGCAGATCCTTGAGCTGATGAAGGATCTCAGGCACAAGATCAACAGCACCATCATCCTCATCACGCATGACCTTGGCGTGGTTGCCGATTTGTGCGATGATATCAAGGTGATGTATGCAGGGCTGGTTGTGGAGGAAGGCACCACGCGCGATATTTTCTATAACGCGCAGCATCCCTACACATGGGGGCTATTAAAGTCCGTGCCGAAAATCACGGAAGATACGAAGGAGCGCTTAAAGCCCATTGACGGGCAGCCGCCCGATCTATTGAAACCGCCGGCCGGCTGCGCGTTTGCAGCGCGGTGTCCGTATGCGATGCGTATCTGCCGTGAGGTTCAGCCGCCCAGTTATGAAGTAAATCCCGGGCACAATGCTACCTGCTGGCTGCTTCATCCCGAAGCAAAGGAACAGCATGACGCCGCGCAGGCGGCCAGGAGGGCAGAGCAATGAGCACGCCATTGATTGAGATTAAAAACCTGAAGAAGCACTTTAGGGTTTCAGCAGGAACCTTAAAGGCTGTTGATGATGTTTCCTTCTCCATTATGAAGGGGGAAACCTTCGGCCTGGTAGGCGAGAGCGGCTGCGGAAAGACAACGGTTGGGCGTACCCTGATTCGTCTCTACAATCCCACCGCCGGTCAGATTCTATTCGACGGCGTGGACATCGCTTCCATGGGCGAGCGTGCGTTGAAGCCCTACCGCCGCCGCATGCAGATCATTTTCCAGGATCCGTACGCTTCGCTCAACCCGCGCATGACGGTGGGCGATATCGTTGCCGAACCGCTGGACATCCACAAGATCTGCAAGGGTGAAGAGCGGCAGAAGCGCATCTACGATTTGCTGGAGAGCGTCGGCCTCACCCGTGAGCATGCGAACCGTTATCCCCATGAGTTTTCCGGCGGGCAGAGGCAGCGTGTCGGCATCGCCCGCGCGCTGGCGCTTGAGCCGGAGTTGATTGTCTGCGATGAGCCGATTTCTGCGCTTGATGTTTCCATTCAGGCGCAGGTAGTCAACCTTCTGGAGGATTTGCAAAAAGAAAAGGGGCTTACCTATCTGTTCATCGCGCATGACCTTTCCATGGTACAGCATATCTCCAACCGTGTTGGCGTCATGTACCTCGGGCATCTGATGGAGGTTGCGTCCAGCCGCGAGCTTTATAAAAAGCCGCTGCACCCCTATACGATCGCGCTTCTTTCGGCAATCCCCATTCCGGATCCCGATGTAGCGCAGAAACGGCAGCGCATTATACTCGAAGGCAACGTTCCTACCCCAATCAATCCGCCTGCCGGGTGCCCGTTCAAGTCCCGCTGCGCATATGCGAAGCCGCTTTGCGAAAGCAAGATGCCCGAAATGCGCGAGATTGAACCGGATCACTTTGTAGCGTGCCATTTTGTGGAACAAATCCACGCATAACCGTTATTTGTATTGTACAAACGCGATTGTGTTTGTATAATATAAAATATATTAAAACAGGAGGAACAAAGAATGAAGAAACTCTTGTCCGTTCTCCTCGCCGCCGTGATGGTGCTTGGCGCCCTTACCGCGTGCACCCCGACCACGCCCGCCCCGTCAACACAGGCCCCCTCGACGGACGCGCCGGCGCCGGCAGAGACCGAAGCTCCCGTGGAGCTCAAGGATCTGCCCACTCTCGATTACCTGTATAACACCAGCTCTGGCCACCAGGTCATTGCGGAAGCGCTGCAGGGCATCTGGAAGGATGAGCTCGGCCTGGACATCACGGTTGAGAGCCAGGAATGGGCGGTCTTCCAGACCAACCGTACCGAAGGTAACTTCCAGATCGCACGTCACGGTTGGCTGGGCGACTATGTTGACCCCATGACCTTCCTGGATATGTGGATTTCCAGCAGCGGCCAGAACGACGCCAAGTATAAGAGCCCCGAATATGACGCGCTGATCGCAACCGCATTGAAGTCTGCCGATCCGGCAGAGCGCATGGCTGCCATGCACGAAGCGGAAAAGATCATCATGACAGATCTGCCCATCATCCCGCTGTATCACTACACCAACGTCTGGCTCGACAACGGCAAGGTCAAGGATTATGTCCATGACATCCTCATCGGCCACATGATGTTTATGTGGGCTTCCAAGGCGGAAGGCGATATCGTCTACCATTTGGGCGCAACCCCGAAGTCCCTTGACCCCCAGAAGAACAACGCCACCGACGGCGCTGACGTCATCCAGCACACCTTCGAAGGTCTGACCACGAAGGATAAGAACGGCGTTATCGTTCCCGGTATGGCGGAAAGCTGGACCACCTCCGAAGACGGCCTCACATGGACCTTCA
>JAEYLA010000317.1 GCA_023461495.1 Bacillota bacterium
CCCGCGTGTGAATGCAATGTGACAATGTGGAAACATCCGCGCCCGCATACTTGAGAATGTATGACGGCAAGCTTAGAATAAAAGAGAACCTGAAGGAGCTGCCCATGCCCGCTTACGCACTTCACCACTCCCGCATTACACGCTTTCGGTCCCCGCAGGGCGCCGTCCCCGCAGGGCAGGAGGTGGCGCTCCGTCTGTGGGTCAATGCCCGTTACGCGGACGCATCCGTCGCGCTCAGGCTGTGGATGAACGGTGAAGAACAGATCGTGCCCATGCAGGGAACAAGGGACGACAACGGCATGTATTTTGAAGCGGCGGTGCGGATGCCTGAGGAAGCCGGCGTGGTCTGGTACTATTTTTTATTGACGCCGCCGGATGGAAGAACGCTGTACTACGGCGGGGAAAGCGGCGAGGGCGCGCTGTACGCGCATGAGCCGCCGGGCTACCAGATTACCGTGTATGATCCCAAGTTTGTCGTTTCCCGGACGTTCCGGGAGGGCATTCTGTATCAGATTTTTCCGGACCGGTTCTGCCGCAGCCCGCTGTTTCAAAACGGCACGCATCCGGGCATTGCCTATCATCAGGCGTTGGGGCGGCGCGTGCGCGTGCAGCAGGATTGGGCGCAGCAGCCCGCGTACCTGCCCGAGGAAGGGCAGGAGGAATATGCGCCCAATGATTTTTTCTGCGGCGACCTGTACGGCGTGATCGAGGCGCTGCCCTACTTAAAGTCGCTCCACATCAGCACGCTCTACCTCAATCCTGTGTTTGAAAGTGCGTCCAACCACCGGTATGATACGGCGGATTACCGCCGGGTAGACCCGGTGCTCGGCGGCACGGAAGCGCTCACGGCGCTGGTGGAAGCGGCGAAGCGGCACGGCATGCGGCTGATGCTCGACGGCGTGTTCTCCCATACGGGGGCGGACAGCGTGTATTTTAACAAATACGCGCGGTATCCTTCGGTGGGGGCCTATCAAAGCACGGCGTCCCCATACCGGAGCTGGTACGATTTCGGCCCTCAGCACACGCATGGCTATCGCTGCTGGTGGGGGTTTCCCGAGCTGCCCGAGGTCGAAGAACTGGACGAAGGCTACACGCGCTTTGTCGCGGGGGAAGAAGATTCACTTCTTTCTTACTGGGCGGAGCGCGGGATTACCAGCTGGCGGCTCGATGTGGCGGATGAACTGCCCGATGCGTTTTTAACGCTGCTGCGCGATCGATTAAAGCAGTTTGATCCCGAGGGCGTGCTCTTGGGCGAGGTCTGGGAGGACGCTTCCAACAAGGTGGCCTATGGGAGCCTGCGCATGTATGTGCAGGGCCACACGCTCGACTGTGCGATGGGGTATCCCTTCCGCAATGCGGTTGCAGTATACCTGCTGGGAAAAGGGGATGCGCACGCGCTCAACCACGCGCTGCAAACGCTGCGCGAGCACTATCCCAAGCCCTTTTACTACGCGTCCATGAACCTGCTGTCCACCCACGATACGGTGCGCGCCATCACCATGCTTGCGGGTGCGCCCGACCGGGACGCGCTGACAAGGGAGGCGCAGGCGGACTATAGGCTCACCCCGGAACTTCACGCGCTGGGGGTTGCGCGCTTCAAAGTTGCAATCGCCATCCAGATGGCAATGCCGGGCATTCCCTCCATCTATTATGGCGATGAGGCCGGCATGACCGGCATGGCGGACCCGTTCAACCGCGCGGCGTATCCGTGGGGCGGGGAAGATGAGGCGCTCATCTCGTATGTCAGAACGCTGACCGCGGCCCGGGCAGAGAGTGCGGCGCTAAGCGCAGGCTATTGCCGCTTTGGCGGGGTGAACGCGGAGGTGCTCGCCATCCTGCGCCATACGCAAAACGGCAAGGACGCGTTTTTAGAAGACGCGCCGGAATCGGCGGCCCTGCTGCTTGTGAACCGCAGCGCAGCGCCGCAGACGGTGACGCTGGATATTGCGAAACTTGACGAAGGCCCGGATGCAGCCTTGCCCTTCTCGCTCGACGGCACATGGGCAGATGTCCTGACCGGAGAATCGATGGCGCTTTCCGGCACAACGCTTGACGCGATGCTGCCGCCCTATGCGGCAATGTTGCTAATCAGGCAGGCGGATGACGGGGCAAAAACGCCGCCATCATGAAATTTTAAAGTGACCAGCGTTAAATACGCGCATGTTGTGGTATTATAAGGAGAGTGCTTTTATGTTTCAGGGACGCTACGGAAACGATCATCTCAACCGTGCGTTAGGCATTGCGGCGATGGCGCTGGTGCTGGTTTCCATATTTCTGCCGCGGATGGGCATTGCGCGGATGGCGGTATCGGGGATTTCTACGGTACTGATCGTATGGATGATCGTGCGGATGTTTTCCAGGGATTTTTCCGCGCGCGCGAATGAGAACGCAAAGTTCCTTGCGTGGTGGACGCCGTTTGAAAACAAGCTCCGCGCGTTTTTCAACGGCAGCCGCGCGCGCACGGCGGGGCACAACCCCACGTTTGCCGATCGGCGCAAGTACAAGTATTTTATCTGTAAGCAATGCGCGCAGCGGCTGCGGGTTCCGCGCGGCAAGGGAAAGCTCCGGGTCACCTGTACGCGCTGCGGCTACAAGTTTGAAATCAAAAGCTAATCATTACCCAAGACGGGCAGGAGGAAACAAAACAATGCAGGTCAATAAGGATATGACGATCTCCGATATCATAGCGATGGATCAGGGAATTGCAAACATTCTCATGGCGTCGGGCATGCATTGCCTGGGCTGCATTATGGCCCACGGCGAAGACCTTGGCCAGGCGTGCGCCGTACATGGCATCGATGCGGATGATATGGTGAGCCGCATCAATGCGTATCTGGATTCTAAAAACGCACAAAGCGTACAATAAGTACGGCCTGTCGGCGCAAAAGGGCGGCTTTTTGTTGAGGCAGCCTGCGCGTTGCGCCTGGAGGTTGTCCGTTTTGCAGCGTCATATTAAAAATGCAGGAGGTATGTTATGGTTTACGTGTGTTCCGTGTGTGGCTATGAGTATGATCCCGCCGTTGGCGATCCGGATGGCGGCATCGCGCCCGGCACTCCCTTTGAGGATATCCCCGATGATTGGGTATGCCCCGTTTGCGGCGTAGGCAAGGACATGTTCAACCCCGCATAACACCAATATTCCATTGATATCAACACGGTATCATCCATAGCTGCCTGCAAGGACTTGCGGGCAGCTTTTTTGTTGTCGGCTCCTCGCTTCACCAGGGATGATCACCGGCATAGTCTGCACTTATAACACGGCCCGAATTCATAGCATAGTCTGCGTTTGGAATAGCCTGCACTTATAACAAAATTGACCATTTACTTGACACAGAATTAACGAAGTGATATTCTTAACGGCAGTGAAAGCAATATACTGCTGAAAAAATGGCAACCAAAGAGAGGAACACAAATGAAAAAAACCATTGCGTTTACACTGAGCCTATTATTGTTGCTTGGTGCATTGGCCGGCTGCACTCCGGCCACAACTCCGGTGGAGCCTTCCCCCACGCAGCCCCCAGCGAGCGAAGCGCCCGCAATGGCCCTTTATACCCCCGGTACCTATACGGCGACCGTACAGGCGCACAACGGGCCCCTGACGCTGAGCGTGACGTTCGATGCGCAGTCGATCACCGGAATTACGATCGGCGAGCATGCGGAAACGGCGGGCATCAGCGATGCGCCAATCACGCGCATTCCTGCCGCTATTATTGAAGGGCAGACGCTGCATGTAGATACTGTCGCGGGCGCGACTTTTACGTCTGAGGCCATACTCAAAGCGGTTGAGGACTGCGTCGCGCAGGCAGGCGGCAACGTTGCTGCCCTAAAGGCTGCCGGCGAACAGGCGGAGGTTGAGAAGACCGCCGTCGCACTGGATACGCAAGTGCTTGTAGCTGGCGGCGGCATCGCCGGGCTGACAGCCGCCATTGCCGCGGCTGATCAGGGCGCGAAGGTTGTTCTGATCGAAAAAATGCCCGCAGTCGGCGGTACCACCATCACAGCGGGCGGATACTTCCTTGCGGTAGAATCGAGCCTGGAAAACCCCAATAAGATTGATGACAGCATCGATGGCCTGATGGAATACTGGCATAAGGTGATGGACGCAGGTCCCAAAGAAACCGGGTATCCGGATTATGACCGAGTACGCAACGTCCTGAGCGACAGCGGAAAGACGGTGGACTATCTGGTTTCTGTAGGCGTCCCCTTCCTGCCCGAGATTTCCAATCCCTTTGGCGGCACGCCGGTTGCGAACGTGGACGGACGGGGCCCCGCGCTGATCGCGGCGCTTGAGGCTGCGGCACAGGAAAAGGGCGTGGAAATTCTGCTTGAGTGCAAGGCGGAAAGCCTCATCACCGACACCTCTGGTGCCGTGATTGGCGTCAAGGCCAGCACCGCCACAGAAGATCTGACCATCAACGCCAAGAGCATCGTGCTCGCGACGGGCGGCTTTGGCAGCAACCCGGAGATGGTGAAGGAATACAGCCCTGAAATTGAGCAGGTCGTACCCCAGTCCGCAGCAGGCAGCACCGGCGACGGAATCCTCATGGCGGAGGAAATCGGCGCGGCGCGCTTTAAGAACTACTGGACAGCGTTTAATAACATCGCGCCCGGCAGCGAATACACCCGCACTGTGCCTGAGGCTTCCAAGCTCGCCGTATCGGCGCAGTTGATGGTTAACAGCAAGGGCGAGCGCTTTACCAGCGAGTTTGCGGCACTGCGCGCGGAATTGCCCTACAGTCTTGTCAAGGATGCAAACTATCCCCACTACGTGCTGTTCGATTCGAGCAACGCGGAACTTGTTCCCACGCTCGAAGCGGGTATCGCGCTGGGCGAAGTGTTCAAGGCCGATACGATTGACGCGCTTGCAGCCGCCATCGGCACCGATCCGGCTATGCTCAAAGCGACGTATGAACGTTATAACGCGCTTGCAGAGGCCGGAAAGGACGAGGATTTCGCAAAGCCCGCTGACATGCTGGTGGCGCTTAAAACAGGCACGCTCTATGCGGTCAAATACTATCCCACCACATTCGGCTCAACCGGCGGCGTCATGACCGATGTTGCGACCGGAAATGTGTTGCGTGAGAACGGCAGCGGGATTGCCAACCTTTACGCTGCGGGCGAGATGAGCAACCGGGATTTCTATAACCAGCATTATGTACTTGCTGCATCTCTCGCGTTCTATTCCACAATGGGTGTGCGCGCCGGCAACGCTGCCGCCGCCAACGCCAAATAGCACAGATTAAGGGAAACGCGCCCGCGGCGGAAGCATACGCTGCGGGCGCATTGCTTTTCTATCAATTTTGTGAGAATTCTTCTGTTTTACAGGGTGATTGCTTTTCATAGCGGAATGGTGGTATATTGGTGAAAAGGGGTGATTGTATGAAGATTTCAGCCAAAGGCAGATATGCGCTGCGCATGATGCTGGACATTGCCATCAACAATACGGGAGACTGGATTTCGCTCAAGGACATTTCCCGCAGGCAGGGGATCTCCGTCAAATATCTTGAACAGATTGTCACGGCGCTCACCCGCGCGGGGCTTCTTCGGAGCAGCCGCGGCCCTATGGGCGGCTATATGCTGGTCAAAAACCCTGCGCAGTACACGGTGGGCAGCATCCTGCGTGTGGTGGAGGGCGACCTTGTTCCTGTAGCTTGTATGGAGGATGCGGAGAACCAGTGTCCTCGCAAGGGCTTCTGTCCCACGCTGCCGTTCTGGGAAGGGCTTTCAAAGGTTATCAACGATTATCTGGAGAGTAAGACCCTGCAGGACCTTGTGGACGAGCAGACCCAGAATCTCGGCTGGGATTTTTCGATTTAACACAGCGATAAAACTGGCCTGACGCAGGCGGCGAGAGGGCCAGAACCCCTTTTTGACGCCTGTTCCCAATACGAAAGGAGACCTCCTATGCCTGATATCAAGCAGAGTGTGCTCGAACTCATTGGCGATACGCCGCTGGTGGCGCTCAACCGGATGGTGGCGGTTCGCGGATTGGACATTTCGCTTCTTGGCAAGCTGGAGTCCATGAATCCCGGCGGCAGCGTCAAGGACCGCATCGCCTACGCCATGCTGCAGGATGCGGGCGAGCGCGGGCTGATTGGAGAAGGCAGCGTAATCATTGAGCCCACCAGCGGCAACACGGGCGTGGGGCTTGCGGTGGCGGCGGCGGTGCTTGGGTACCGCGTGATCCTCACCATGCCCGAAACCATGAGCGTGGAGCGGCGCTTGCTCTTCCAGGCATATGGCGCGGAGGTTGTGCTGACCGAGGGTGCACTAGGCATGCGCGGGGCGATTGAAAAGGCGGAAGCGCTTGCAAAGGAAATCCCAAACAGCTTTATTCCCGGCCAGTTTACAAATGCGGCGAACCCTTCGGTCCACAGGCGCACGACAGGGCCTGAATTATACTGCCAGACGGGCGGGCAGCTTGACATCCTTGTTGCGGGCGTCGGATCCGGCGGCACGATCACCGGTGCCGGCGAGTATTTAAAAAGCCGCCTCCCCCACCTGCAAGTGGTTGCCGTGGAACCGAAAGACTCCCCGGTGCTGAGCGCCGGGAGAAGCGGCATGCATCCTCTGCAGGGGCTTGGCGCCGGCTTTGTGCCCAAGGTATTGAATACCGGCATCTATGATGAAATCTTTCTTGTCAGCGGGGAGGACGCGTTCGCCGCCGGCCGCGAGCTTGCCAGGCGGGAGGGGCTGCTGTGCGGCATTTCCTCCGGCGCTGCCGTGTATGCGGCGCTCACAATCGGCGCGCGGCCGGAAAACCGCGGCAAGGTGATCGCAGCCATCCTGCCCGATACCGGGGAACGGTACTTGTCCAGCAATCTGTTTGCATAAAACAAAAGCAGGGATGAAGGTT
>JAEYLA010000318.1 GCA_023461495.1 Bacillota bacterium
CCTGACGGAAACCTGTATTGCGGAGGTGGGGCATCTTTGCATCGGCGTGCTTGGGTTTTGCTCGGTCGGGTTTTCTTGGCTGCTGCCCGACCCGTACCCGTATATCCCGCTGTTTTTGGGCTTTGCCGCGCTGGATCTTCTGGTACAACTGTTGTTTGTGATCATCCAGCGCTATAATCGCCCGCGCCTGATGCGGCTTCGTTCCCTGCTCATGGCGCGAGATGTTTCAATGGTACAATAAAGCTATTTTCGAAGAAGACGGCAAATGCAGCCGCCTCAAGCGGGAGACGAATCATGGCAACAAAAAACGGGGCTGCCGCGCTTTCTGAGCGCGGCAGCCCCAATTATTGCATGTTACAGTTTGATAATCTGAATATTACCGATTACGGGCAGCGGCTTCATTTCGCCTTTGCAGACATTGACGATGCCCATGATCATCACCACAAAGAAGAAAATGCCGCCCAAGGACAACAATCCGCCGATCGCCGCGCCCAGCCCAAAGCTGATGGCGCTAAAAATTGCGGTAAGAATGCCTGATACAATGGAATACCCAATGGAGAACAGCAGCACATTGAGCCCCTGCCCCGCATGGAAGCGCGCGAATTTGGAATCCTTATACGCAACCAGCGGCACAAAGAACAGGATACCGTAGTATGCCAGCACACTCACAGCGCCTACGCCCAAAGAACGCGCTTCGCCATCGGGCGCATAGGTGCGCTCCGGCTGCTGGTAAGCCTGGTAGCTGGACTGTTGATAGTTGGACTGGTAGCCGGATTGCTGATGCTGGGGCTGCTGCTGCCCGGCAGGCTGCTGCGCGCCCGAGTCCTGCGCGGGTGCAACCTGAGTGCCGCAATTGTAGCAGAACCTGGACTCTCCCTTGTTCTCTGCGCCGCACTGTGCACAAAATGGCATAACGATTACCTCCCAATATAATAAAATGGTCTTAAGGGCGCTATGCCCGTCTTGCTTGAACCACCCTGCTACAGCAGCGCGAACAGGCCGCCTGTACCCTGAAAATTCTGGTTAAAGAAGTCTTCTGAAAATTCGCCGGGCCAGTTGTCGAAGCTGTCAAAGCCCTCATCAAATCCTCTTCTGAATTCAGAGCGGAATTCCGGCCCCCAATACTGCGCGGTAGACAATACCATAGCGCCAACCAGCACGCTGACCAGAATGCCTATTACAAGACCGATGGCCGTGATGATCAGCATGGCGCGGGAGAGATTGCGGCGGTTTGGATTTTCCGTTCCTCCAAAAGCCCATACGAGCATCAGGATAAAACCCGCAAGAGGGATCATCATCAACAGCAGCGTACCCACAAACTGGCCGGTGCTCATCACGCCGCTCTGCGGCTGCGGCGGATATGGACGCTGCGGCGCTTGTTGGTTCGATACATACCCCTGCTGCGCATAGGCGGATTGGTAGCCCTGCTGCCCGCCTGTTGGTGTCCCATACTGTGTATTCGTTTGCACCGTCTTCGCGTAATCCGGCTGTGTGTAGCTTGGCTGCGCATAGCTTGGCTGTGCGGAAACCGGCGCTTCCGCCTGGGGCACAGGTTCTATATTCGGCTGCTCGGGCGCATTCTCCTGCGCGCCGCAATTGGTACAGAAACGGCTGCCTTCGAGCATCTCCGCGCCGCACTGTTTGCAAAATGCCATATTCTTTCCCATCCTTTCCTATAGCGGTTCCTTCACAAAAAGCTTCCTGAGCGGCGGCGTTTTTTACAGTTCGCCCGCCGTCCGCAAAGAGATCCTGTTAGTATTATGACACAAACGGCATGGATTTGTATACCGAAACCCATGCCGTTTCTCTTAATTTATAGGGAATTGACGTTCCCTTGTTCAGCCGCTGCAGCTGCGCCTGATATCCGCGCCAAGCTTTGTCAGCTTCTGCTCCATGTATTCGTATCCGCGGTCAATAAACTCAATGTTATGCACGGTGGAGGCACCCTTTGCCGTAAGCGCCGCAACGATAAGCGCGGCCCCCGCGCGAAGGTCGGACGCGTACAAAGGCGCTCCCGTCAGCCGCTCCACCCCTTCCACCATGGCCGTACGGCCATTGAGGTGGATATTTGCACCCATGCGCAGCAGCTCCCCCACATGGTTGAAGCGCTCCTCAAAGATGTTTTCCATAATAAAGCTGTTGCCTTCCGCACGCGCAAGGTAGGCCATCATCGGCTGCTGGAGATCCGTAGGGAACCCGGGATAGGGGAGGGTTTTGATATTGACCGCGCGCGCCCGCCCGTTGCCCTTGACCTGCAGGAAAAATTCGCGCCCGTCGTCCCCTTCCATAACGATTGCGCCGCTTTCCATCAGCTTGGCGGAGATCGCCTCCAAGTGGGTCGGAATAACGTTCTTGATGATCACATCCCCGCCGCAGGCCGCAGCGGCGATCATGAACGTGCCCGCCTCGATCTGATCGGGAATGATGGCATAATTGCAGCCGTGCATTTTCGGTACGCCCGTGATGCGGATCACATCCGTGCCCGCGCCCTTGACGCGCGCGCCCATCATGTTAAGGAAGTTTGCGACATCCACGACATGCGGTTCCTTTGCGGCATTTGCAAGCACCGTCTGCCCTTCCGCCATGACGGCAGCAAGCATGACGTTGATGGTCGCACCCACGCTGACAACGTCAAAATACACCTCGGCGCCCCGAAGCTTATTGGCCCGCGCTTTTACAAGGCCATCCTCCAGCACGACTTCCGCGCCGAGCGCGCGCATGCCCTTGATGTGCTGGTCGATCGGCCTAGGGCCGATCACACAGCCGCCGGGCAATGAGAGCTCCGCGTGGCCGTAACGGCCCAGCAGCGCGCCAAGCAGGTAATAAGACGCGCGCAGGGAGCTTACCATATCGAACGTGACGGAATAGCTGTTGATGTGGGCGGGATCGATGCGCATGCTGCCGCCGGGCGCAAACGTCACATCCGCCCCGATGTTGAGTAAAATCTCCTTGAGGATATTGACATCCTCAATGAACGGCAGATTTTCGAGCATGCAGGGCTCCCCTGCAAGAATTGCGGCAGGCACGATCGCTACGGCGGCGTTTTTCGCGCCGCTGACGGTGACGGTCCCCGTAAGCGGGTTGCCGCCCCGTATGGTATACCATTGCTTCATAATCAGACGAAATGTCTCCTTTACGCAGATAAAAGACAGGCCGGAACGGCCCGCCGCAGGGCCGGCCTAGAACATCTTCTTGCGCCACAAAATGACCGCAACAATCCCAGAAAAGCCCAGCGCGATTGCCAGCACGATCCAGAAGCCGAGCGGGCTGCCTTCAAACGGCACGCCGGTATTCATGCCAAAGAAGCTTGAAACCATTGTTGGAATGGAAAGCACAATGGTCACGGAGGCCAGCAGTTTCATCACAATATTCAGGTTGTTGGATATGATAGAGGCGAACGCGTCCATCGTGCCCGAAAGAATGTCCCGGTAGATGTTACACATCTCGATCGCCTGCTTGTTTTCAATGATAACGTCCTCAAGGAGGTCCGTATCCTCCGGATACTTTTTGACATCCTCGATCTTTAAGAGCTTTTCCATAACGACTTCATTGCCGGTCAGGGAGGTAGAGAAATACACGAGGGATTTTTCCAGCTTAAGCATCTGGATCAGCTCCCGGTTTTTCATGGATTTGTGCAGCTCGTTTTCCACCAGCATGGAGGCTTTGTCGATCTGCTTGAGGTATTGCAAAAAGCGCGACGCGTTGCGGTAAAGAAGCTGCAGCAAAAAGCGTGTTTTCTTGACGGTAGAAAATCCGCGCACGCGCCCTTCCATAAAATTTTCGAGTATGGAGCTTTCCTTGAGGCATACGGTCACAATCCCGCGTTCAAAGTAGATGATGCCGAGCGGGATGGTATTATAGACAAATGTGCGCCCTTCGGGCTGTACGGTGGGCATATCCACAATGATGAGCGTCTGCCCGTCATCGCTTTCCACACGGGGGCTTTCTTCTTCGTCCAGCGCGGCTCTGAGGTAATCCTCTTCCAGACCCAATTCCTTTGCGACTGCCGTCACCTCCGCATCCTCCGGATCCGTCATATGCAGCCACGCGCCATCCTCGAAGCATTCAAGCTCCGTGAGCTTTCCGGACTGCGTCTTAAAAATCTGGATCATTTGGATTCACCCCCTCTGTTTGCGTATGCGCCCTGTTCATGGACGGTACCTGCAATTTCGGCCCCATCCGTTTTAGAAGGCATGTGTCAGCTTTCACAGTATACCCCATAACAGCCGGGAAAGGCAATAGCGCGGGCAACCCTCAGGCAAGGTATTGTCTGGGGTTATAGGGAATGCCGTCTATCAATAGCTCCAGCGTGACACGCTCCTCCTGCTCTTCGTCCACGGGATCCGCCACAACGCCCGCAGGGTCTCCTTTTTTCACGGCGTCGCCCGTCTTTAAAGCGCATTCCTCGAGCGGCGCGATGCGGGTCGTAAAGCCTTCGCCGTGATCGATTTCAAGCACAAAGCCATACCCGCCCCATTC
>JAEYLA010000319.1 GCA_023461495.1 Bacillota bacterium
TAGACGTCAAGGGACAAGCAATCCTTCCGGCGTTTATTGACCTGCACTGCCACCTCAGAGACCCCGGCTACCCCAACAAGGAAACCATGGAGACCGGCATGCGCGCAGCGCTCAAGGGCGGCTATACCATGCTGTGCGCCATGGCCAATACAGACCCCGTGATCACAACGCCCGCGCTAGTGGAGGAGAACCATCAAAAAGCGCAGCGCCTCAAGCTCTGTAAGCTCATGCAGGCAGCAGCTGCGGGAGAACGCCTTGATGACGCCGTTCCGACCGACCGCGCGGCGCTCTCCCGGGTAACGGGCATGCTGACAAATGATGGCAAGACGATCTTCTCGGACGATTTTATGAAGGCGCTGCTGCTCGACTCCGCGCGCTACGGGTTCCTGATCAGCACACACTGCCAGCCGGAACGCAAAATTGTTGCGCGGGACATCTCGCTGCTCCGCGAGGTGGGCGGGAACCTGCACGTCGGCCACATCAGCCACGCTGAAACGGTGGCGCTTATCCGCCATGCAAAGGCGGAAGGCCTGACTTTAACATGCGAGGTAACGCCGCACCACCTGTTCGGCTATAACGATGATTATAAGGTGAACCCGCCGCTCAGAACCGAGACGGATGTAGTGGCGCTGATTGCGGGCATCCGGGACGGCACGGTGGACTGCCTGGCAACGGATCATGCCCCGCATACGGAGGAAGATAAGAAAAACGGCATGGCGGGCATCTCCAACATCGAGTATGCCGTGAGCATCTTCCTTTCGGTGTTCCATGCGCACAATATCCCGCTCACCCGCCTTGCGGAGCTGACCTCCTACGCCCCGGCCCGCAGGCTTAACATCAAGGCGGGGCTCTTGGCGCCGGGATATCCCGCGGATGTTGTGGTGTTGAATCCCGCGGAAGAGTACGAAATCAAGAGGGCGGATATGCTTTCAAAATCGCACAACACGCCATTTGAAGGGCGCAAGGTGCGCGGACGGATCTTAAAAACCATTGTGGGGGGGGAAACGCGTTATGAGTATGGACAGGCTTTGTAAGGATGTACAGAAGAAAGGGCCGGTCTGCGTGGGACTGGACACCCAGCTTTCCTTTTTGCCGGAATATTTAAAGAAACAGGACTGCTCCGCGGGGGAAAAGATATACGAGTTCAACCGGAAAATCATCGACGCGGCACATGAAAACGCAGGCTGCTTCAAGGTACAGGTGGCCTGCTATGAGGCGCTGGGCCTTGACGGCATGCAGGCCTTTGCAAAAACGGTCCGCTATGCGCGGCAAAAGGGCAGCGTCGTCATTTCGGACGTGAAACGCGGGGATATCTCCTCCACCGCCACGCAGTACGCGCAGGGGCATTTTACCGGGGATTTTGAAACGGACATCATCACCGTCAACGCCTACATGGGCGAGGACGCGGTATCCCCCTACTATCCGTACCTCACAAAGGGCAAGGGGCTGTTCGTGCTTGTAAAAACCTCCAACCCCTCCAGCGGAGATTTTCAGGATTTGGATGTTGGCGGCATCACGCTCTACCAGCGCATGGCAGAGAAGGTTTCCGAATGGGGCAAGGCGTTCATCGGCGAAAGCGGCTTTTCCGCCATCGGCGCGGTGACGGGCCTTACTTACCCGGAGGAATTCGAAACCATCCGGCAGCTCCTGCCGCACACCTTCCTGCTCATCCCCGGCTACGGCGCGCAGGGCGGTACGGGCAAGGACATCGCTTCTTTCTTCCGCGACCGGATTTGCGGAGTCGTCAACTCCTCCCGGGGGCTGATCACCGCGCACAAGGGGAAGACCGAGGAAAGCGATTTTGATGTGCATGTACATGACGCCGTCCTCGCCATGCGGGAGGATATCCTCAAATGGCTATAATCGTTGAAAACAGGCGCATTGCCGAGCAGGTGTATTGCATGCGCCTGCGCGGCGCGCCCATGGGAAGCGCCGGGCAATTTTACATGCTCCGGCAGCCGGGCGCGCTCGACCCGTTTTTATCTAGGCCCATCAGCCTGTTTGACGCGGATGAGCAAACGGGAGAACTATCCTTTTTATATCAGATTGCCGGGCGCGGGACGGAGCAGTTTTCCCGCATGCCAGTTGGCCAAACGCTCACCGTACAGGGGCCGTGCGGCAACGGCTTCCCGCTGCTTCCCGGGGACGCCGTGATTATCGGCGGCGGCATCGGCACGGCGCCGCTGTATCTTCTAATAAAGGCGCTCCGCGCGGCAGACCCCAACCGGCAGATTGAAACGCATCTCGGGTTTCGGGAGGAAGCGTACCTCAAGGAGGAATTTGCGGCCATTTCCGACAAGGTGCAGGCGAACATCGGCGGCTATGTCACGGCGGATGTAGACTTTACGCGCCCCACGACCTATTACGCCTGCGGCCCCACGGCCATGCTCAAGGCTGCCATGCAGGCCGCAAAGGCTGCAAACGCGCAGCTCTATGTGTCCTTGGAAAAGCACATGGCCTGCGGCGTCGGCGCATGTCTTGGCTGCACCTGTAAGACGACAAAAGGGCAAAAGCGCATCTGCAAGGAAGGCCCGGTATTCCCCTATCTGGAGGTGTACGATGCCATATAATCCGCTTGCGACAACGCTCTTTGGCGTGGCGCTCAAAAATCCCGTGATTGCGGCCTCCGGCACATTCGGCTTTGGGCATGAGTATGCAGAACTCTTTGATGTTTCCCGCTTGGGCGGCATCAGCGGCAAGGGCTTGACCTTAAGCGGCAGCGCAGGCAATCCCGGCCAGCGCGTCATGGAAACGCCCGCGGGGTTACTGAACAGCATCGGCCTTGAAAACCCCGGTGTCGCGCACTTTGTCAGGGAAGAGGCGCCGTATATGCGCACGCTTGGCTGCGCGGTGCTTGCAAACCTTGGCGGGCACAGTGAGGAAGACTATCTGGAAGGTGCGGAGCTTCTCAACGGCGCGGACATTGATATTCTGGAGCTCAACATTTCCTGCCCCAACGTGAAGGCGGGCGGCATGGCGTTCGGCATGGACCCGTCCTGCGCGGCGAATATCGTCAAAAAAGTCAAGCGGGTAACCAAGCATCCGCTTCTCGTCAAGCTTTCGCCCAACACGCCGGATATCGTTGCGGTTGCGCTCGCGTGCGAGGAGGCGGGTGCTGACGGGTTGAGCTTAGTCAACACATTCTTAGGCATGGCGATCGACGTCAAAAAGAAGCGGGCCGTGTTTGAAAACGTGTATGCCGGTCTTTCCGGTCCCGCCATCCTGCCGGTTGCGCTGCGGATGGTGCATCAGGTCGCAAAGCGCGTGCATATCCCCATTGTGGGCCTGGGCGGCATTGCAACCGCCAACGACGCCCTATGCTTCCTGATGGCGGGCGCCGCCGCCATACAGGTCGGCTCCATGACGTTTGCGGACCCGTATGCCATGCTCGCGATCATCGACGGGCTTGAAGCGTACTGCGTAGAGCAGGGCTTACAAAATATCAGCGAAATTCGCGGAATCGTATAGGAGGGAATTATGAAAGACAACCTGACCATCATGAAGGAAT
>JAEYLA010000320.1 GCA_023461495.1 Bacillota bacterium
ACGTGCGCGGTGTTGATCGTGATGCCGCGCGCCTTCTCTTCGGGCGCCTTGTCGATTTCGTCATAACGCATTGCTGCGGCGTTGCCGAACTGCGCCAGCGCCATCGTGATCGCCGCCGTCAGGGTCGTCTTGCCGTGGTCAACGTGGCCGATGGTGCCGATGTTTACGTGCGGTTTGTTACGCTCGAATTTTGCCTTTGCCATGGTGTCGTTTTCCTCCTAAATTCACTCTCTTAGTTCAGTTGTGATAATACGCACATCGCGTGCGTTTTTATACAAATTTCCGCGCCCCGCGCGAAAGGAAAGAAGAACATTAACGGCCTTTGCCGGTCACCTTTGCAGCGACATTCATGGGCACTTCCTCATAGTGGTCAAACTGCATGGTGAAGGTGCCTCTGCCCTGCGTACGGCTTCTCAGGTCCGTTGCATAGCCAAACATTTCAGAAAGCGGGCACATGCCATGGATCGCCTGGCCGTTGCCGCGCGCCTCCATGCCTTCGATACGTCCGCGGCGCGCATTCATGTTGCCGATGACGTCGCCCATGTAATCTTCGGGTACGACGACCTCCACCTTCATCATGGGCTCAAGCAGCACGGGCGCAGCCTTACTTGTCGCTTCCTTGAAGGCCAGGGAACCTGCGATCTTGTATGCAAGTTCGCTACTGTCCACCTCGTGGTAGCTGCCGTCAAGCAGCGTCGCCTTGAAGTCCACAAGCTCAAACCCGCCAAGAGGCCCGCTGCGGGCAGCTTCCTGAATGCCCTGATCGATTGCCGGGATGTATTCCTTGGGAATGACGCCGCCGACGGTCACATTTTCAAATACATAGCCTGCACCGGGCTCCTGGGGCGTAAACTCCAGAACGCAGTGGCCGTACTGGCCGTGGCCGCCGGTCTGGCGGACATAACGCCCTTCCGCTTTGACCGCCTTTGTGATGGTCTCGCGATAAGCAACCTGGGGCTTGCCGACAGTGGCCTCCACGCGGAACTCCCGGATGAGGCGGTCTACGATAATTTCAAGGTGCAACTCGCCCATCCCCGCGATGATGGTCTGGCCCGTTTCCTGATCCGTATAGGTCTTGAAGGTCGGGTCTTCCTCCGCAAGCTTAACAAGCGCAAGCGTCATCTTATCCTGACCGACCTTGGTCTTGGGCTCGATCGCAACGCGGATAACGGGGTCCGGGAACTCCATGGACTCTAACAGCATCGGATGCTGCTCGTCGCAGAGCGTATCGCCCGTGGACGTATCCTTGAAGCCGCCAATGGCCGCGATGTCACCGGCATAGACCTCATCCACCTCGGTACGGGCGCTGGCATGCATCAGCAGGATGCGGCCTACGCGCTCGCGTTTGCCCTTACTTGCGTTGTAGACATAGGTGCCGCTCTTGAGCGTACCGCTGTACATACGAAAGAACGTCAACTTGCCCACAAACGGGTCGGTCACGATCTTGAAGGCAAGCGCCGCAACAGGCGCGGTATCCGAAGGTTCGGTGATGATGACCTCTTCCCCATCGACTTCCCTGCCCTGTGCAGGCAGGATGTCCAGCGGAGAGGGGAGGTACTCCACAATTGCGTCAAGCAAAAGCTGTACGCCCTTGTTGCGGTAGGATGTGCCGCAGCATACAGGCACAACGGTGTTGGCAATTGTTGCTTTGCGCAGGCAGGCGCGAATCTCCTCAATGGTGAATTCTTCACCAACGAGGTATTTTTCAAGCAGATCTTCGTCCTGCTCCGCAACCGCCTCAACAAGTTTTGCGCGGTATTCCTCGGACTTGGCGAGCATATCCGCAGGAATTTCTTCTTCCCGGACATCCACGCCCTTATCGTCATAATAAACCTCGGCCTTCATTTTGACGAGGTCGATGATCCCCCGGAATTCAGCTTCCGTTCCGATGGGGAGCTGAATGGGCACAGCGTTTGCACCCAAACGATCATGCATCATATGGACGACATTGTAAAAGTCCGCGCCCGTGATATCCATCTTGTTGACATAGGCAATACGGGGAACGCCGTACTTGGTTGCCTGACGCCAAACGGTTTCGCTCTGCGGCTCTACGCCGCCCTTGGCGCAAAACACCGCCACCGCGCCGTCGAGCACGCGCAAAGAACGCTCCACTTCAACGGTAAAGTCCACGTGGCCCGGGGTGTCGATGATGTTGATGCGGTGCTCCCGCCAGTAGGCGGTCGTCGCTGCGGAAGCGATGGTGATGCCGCGTTCCTGCTCCTGCACCATAAAATCCATCGTGGCGGCGCCTTCATGCACCTCGCCCACCTTGTGAATTTTTCCCGTATAGAACAGGATACGTTCGGTGGTGGTGGTTTTTCCGGCGTCGATATGTGCCATGATGCCTATATTCCTGGTCATCTCCAGAGAGGTCTGTCTAGGCATGCGCACGTTCCTTTCCGTTAAAGGGACATTGAGTAGTATCCATAAACAAAAAATTTTCCTCCAATGGGTTCAAGGGTAAAATGGGTTCTAAACGGATTACATGAAACAGCGGATACGGCAAGGCCGTATCCGCGAACCTTCGGCTTACCAGCGATAGTTTGCGAACGCCTTGTTGGCTTCGGCCATCTTGTGGGTATCTTCCTTCTTCTTGAAGGCGTTACCCGTCTGGTTCGCAGCATCCATGATCTCGCCCGAAAGGCGCTGCATCATGGTACGCTCGCTGCGGTTGCGGGAGTAGGAAACGAGCCACCTGAGGCCGAGCGTCTGGCGGCGCTCCGCACGGATTTCGATGGGGACCTGATATGTCGCACCACCGACGCGGCGGGCCTTGACTTCGAGCACGGGCATGATGTTGTTCATGGCCTGCGTGAACACTTCAAGGGGTTCCCTGCCGGTCTTTTCGCGCACGATATCGAACGCGCCGTAGCAGGCCTTCTGTGCGGTACCGCGCTTGCCGTCGAGCATCACCTGGTTGATGAGCTTGGTCACAACAACGCTGTTATAAATGGGATCCGCAAGCACTTCGCGCTTGGGTATAAAACCACGTCTTGGCATTGTTTATTTCCTCCTTACTTCTTCGGGCGCTTTGCGCCGTACAAGGAGCGGGACTGCATGCGCTTTGCAACGCCTGCGGTATCCAGCGCGCCACGGATGATATGGTACCTGACACCCGGCAGGTCCTTGACACGGCCGCCGCGGATGAGCACAACGGAGTGCTCCTGCAGGTTGTGGCCGATGCCGGGGATGTAAGCGGTACCTTCGAGGCCATCCGTCAAGCGGATACGGGCGATCTTACGGAGCGCGGAGTTGGGCTTCTTCGGGGTCATGGTACGCACGGCGGTGCAAACGCCCCTGCGCTGGGGACGTTTCTTGAGAATCGGGGAGTTGGATTTATACTCCACCTGTTCCCTGCCCTTGCGGATCAACTGGTTGATCGTAGGCATTCTATTTCCTCCTAAAACTATCAATTCATTTTTTGTTCTTTCGGGGCAATGCGCTCGCCTTCAGCATAGGCACGGGCATCGCGATGCAACGCATGCGGCACAACCTGCCGCACAAGTATCTATGTGTTAAGAAAACTCCCTGCAACCCCTTGAAGGGAGAAATCATCCAACAAAACGCGCAGAGCGCCCGGATTGGAGCCGGGTTCTACTTGCGCACCCCGGCGCACGCCGCGCCGACCTCTATGCCGCACATGGCGCCAAGCTCCCGCGTGGTGGGCACCGGTTCGGGCACCATCCCATACTCGCTGCAAAGCGCGTACAGCCTGTTCTTCAAATACGCTTCCGTATCAAGCGCGACAAACACCTTTACGAGCAAGTCCGCCTCAAGCGCCTTTTTCACCTGTTTGGCGCCTACCACTGCGTTCTGAAGCCTTTGTGTCACAGTACGTCTCCTCTTTCACACGCTCATGTACTTCGGGCGGCCTTACGAAAAATGAAGGCTGCAAAGTAAAGATACGCATGGCGCAACGGAACAAACGTCCCCTAAAGGCGCACCATGCGTATTTTATCATCCTAGCCGGGTGTTGTCAAAGCCTTTTTTAGGCAGCATGGGCCTTTTCCTGCCGTTCGCCCACGGCTACTCCGCCGCGGGGCACACCGCGTCTTCCGGCGTACCGGTGCCCACACCCATGACCATCCGTTTTCTCACAAATACCAGGCGGAGCCGCTTGCCGTTGACGTTGATGGGGAACCATCCCTTGTGCTTCATTTCCTTTAAAACGGGAAGCGCAAAGGGATCCAGTTCCGTCACTTTGGCATAGCGCTTCTCCAGAACATTGGAGAACACCCTGCCCAATATGGCCGAAAGCAGCACCAACGCCACAAACAGCCCAAACGGCACCAGCGTCGCGATGCGCTCAAGCGCATCGGATACGCCCGGAAGCATCAGCACAATCAGCGTAAGGATGCCCACAAACAACGGAAGCAATATGGGCAGATACTCCAACATTAGGATGTGCTTGCGGCACGGATTGCATACGGCAACCTGCACCGGCACCAAAGACCCCACCGCGGATTTTACCTTGAGGCCGATGATAGAACGCTTGGTACGCTTGGGTTCCGGGTGCCCAAGGTCCATCAGCCCATAGTAAGCGCGCTTATTGGGATGCTCCTTTTTACACAGCCGGCATTCCTCCGTGTCAAAGAGCGTATGGATGCCGCCTTCGGGGAGCAGGGAAGAAAGCACGTCCAGATCATTTGCGACCTGCTCCGCCTCATCTTCCTTGCCGTTCATGATGCAAACCTCGCAGGAGGGCATATTGAGAAGATCGCAGTGCGGCGTATGGTACAGCCTGCAGTTCTCATTGGTAATGACGCGTTTCATGGCGCTCCCCCTTATACGTTGGCGGTGTTTTCGCTGACCTCAACGTTCTTATACCGTTTGAGCCCGATGCCTGCGGGAATCAGTTTGCCGATGATGACGTTCTCCTTCAGTCCGACAAGCGGATCGATCTTGCCCTTGATAGCGGCTTCGGTCAGCACGCGGGTCGTCTCCTGGAAGGAAGCCGCGGAGAGGAACGAGTCGGTCGCCAAACTCGCCTTCGTAATCCCCAAAAGCTTGCGCTTTGCAATTGCCGGCTGGCCGCCGTTCATGATGACGGCTTCGTTCTCACGCTCGAAGCGGAAAATGTCAATGAGTTCGCCGGGCAGCATTTCCGTATCGCCCGCGTCCTCAATCTGGACTTTCCTGAGCATCTGGCGGATGATGACCTCAATATGCTTATCGGAGATTTCAACGCCCTGCAGACGGTACACGCTCTGTACTTCCTTGAGCATATACGCCTGTACGCCCTTGACGCCCTTGATCTTCAGGATGTCGTGCGGATTGATGGAGCCTTCCGTCAACTCGTCGCCCGCTTCCACCGCATCGCCGTCGCGCACCCGAAGCTTGGAGCCGAACGGAATGAGGTAGGTTTCGCTTTCGCCATCTTCATTGGAAATAATGGCTTCGCGCTTTTTCTTGCTGTCGCTGAGCCTGACAATACCGTTAATCTCGGAGATTACGGCAAGGCCCTTCGGCTTTCTCGCTTCAAAGAGTTCTTCCACGCGGGGAAGACCCTGTGTAATATCGTCGCCCGCGACGCCGCCCGTATGGAACGTACGCATGGTAAGCTGCGTGCCCGGTTCGCCGATGGCCTGCGCCGCGATGATACCCACCGCTTCGCCGATGTTGACATCGCTGCCGGTTGCCAGGTTGGAGCCATAGCACTTGGCGCAAATACCACGTTCGCTGCGGCAGGTAAATACCGTGCGGCAGGTGACGGACTCAAGGCCAAGGTCGTTGATGAGCTTGCATTCCTCCACATCGAGCAGCGCGTTTGCCGGGATGAGGATTTCACCGGTCTTGGGATGGAGCACATTTTCCGCCGTATAGCGGCCAAGGAGACGGTCGCCAAGCGGCTCAATCACCTTGTTGCCTTCGCTGATGGCGGTAAAGCGCATGCCCTTGACTGCCTCGCCGCGTACGGCAAAGCAATCCTCCTCGCGCACGATGACGTCCTGAGAAACGTCAACGAGACGGCGGGTGAGGTAACCGGAGTCAGCCGTTCTCAGCGCGGTATCAGCCAAGCCTTTACGCGCACCGTGCGAGGAAACGAAGAACTCAAGCACCGTCAGACCTTCACGGAAATTCGCGCGGATCGGCACTTCGATGATCTGGCCGGACGGGTCCGCCATGAGGCCGCGCATACCGGCCAGCTGACGGATCTGTGCGGTGCTGCCGCGCGCGCCGGAGTTCGCCATCATATAAATCGGGTTGTAAGGATCGAGCGATTTCATCAACGCGTCGGTAACGTCGTTGGTCGTCTTTTCCCAAACCTTGATGACGCGCTGCTTGCGCTCCGCATCGGAGAGCAAGCCGCTGCGGAAGAGCGCATCAATATTGTCCACTTCCTTTTCCGCCAGCTGCAGCAGCTCCGGCTTTTCCTTGGGCACCGTGATGTCCTGGAAGCCGACGGTGATGCCGCCGCGGGTGGAATACTGGAAGCCGAGTTTCTTGATATTGTCGAGCACCTCGGAGGTGACGGTGGGGCCGTGCTTTCTGTAGCAGCTGTCCACGATCTTTCCAAGGTCTTTCTTGAGCACCAGGCGGTCGATCTCCAGCTGGAAGATATTCTCTTCCTTGGAACGGTCCACATACCCAAGGTCCTGCGGGATGGCGTTGTTGAAAAGCAGGCGGCCGACGGTCGTATCGATGACCTTGCGGCGCTTTTCGCCGTTTACCATGCGTTCCACGCGTACCTTCACGCGCGATTGCAGGGAAACAACGCCGGTCTGGTAGGCCATAAAGGCTTCGCTTTCACTGTGGAAAGCTTTGCCCTCGCCCTTGGAACCCGGGCGCTCCAGCGTGAGGTAGTAGCAGCCGATAACCATATCCTGTGTGGGGGAAACGACCGGCTTGCCGTCCTGGGGCTTCAAAATATTGTTGGAAGCAAGCATCAGGAACCGGGCTTCCGCCTGCGCTTCTACGGAAAGGGGTACGTGTACGGCCATCTGATCGCCGTCAAAGTCCGCGTTGTACGCGGTGCAGACAAGCGGATGAAGCTTTAGCGCGCGGCCTTCAACAAGCACCGGCTCAAACGCCTGGATGCCCAGACGGTGGAGCGTCGGCGCACGGTTCAAGAGCACCGGATGATCCTTGATGACGCTTTCGAGTACGCCCCATACCTCCGAGCGCACGCGCTCGACCATACGTTTGGCGGACTTGATGTTGTGGGCATGGCCCTCTTCCACAAGCTTCTTCATGACGAAGGGCTTGAAGAGTTCAAGCGCCATTTCCTTGGGCAGACCGCACTGGAACATCTTGAGATCCGGCCCTACGACGATAACGGAACGGCCTGAATAGTCCACGCGCTTGCCCAAAAGGTTCTGACGAAAACGGCCCTGCTTACCGCGGAGCATGTCGGAAAGCGATTTTAACGGACGGTTGCCGGGGCCTGTTACGGGGCGGCCGCGGCGGCCATTGTCGATGAGCGCGTCCACCGCTTCCTGAAGCATGCGTTTTTCGTTGCGCACGATAATATCGGGCGCTTTTAACTCCAACAGCCTCTTGAGGCGGTTGTTGCGGTTGATGACGCGGCGGTACAAATCGTTGAGGTCGGAGGTCGCAAAGCGGCCGCCGTCGAGCTGCACCATGGGGCGGAGTTCCGGCGGAATGACCGGCACGACGTCGAGCACGATCCATTCCGGCTTGTTGCCGGATTTTAAGAACGCTTCCACCACCTCAAGGCGTTTGATGGCGTTGGCGCGCTTCTGGCCGGACGCATCGCGGATTTCTTCCCTGAGCTGCTGGTTCAGTTCAGGAAGCTTGATCTGCTTCAATAATTCTTTAATGGCCTCGGCGCCCATACCGGCCTTAAAGGCCTTGGGGCCGTACTTCTGCTGCGCTTCGCGGTATTCCTTATCCGTCAGGAGGCTCTTGTGCACAAGCGCCGTCGTGCCGGGATCGATTACCACAAAGTTTGCAAAATAGAGAATCTTCTCTAACGCGCGGGGGGACATATCCAGCAGCATCTTCATGCGGCAGGGAATGCCCTTGAAGTACCAGATGTGGGATACGGGCGCGGCAAGCTCAATATGGCCCATGCGCTCACGCCTGACCTTTGCCCTTGTTACTTCCACGCCGCACTTGTCGCAGACAACGCCTTTATACCGGACGCGCTTATAGCGTCCGCAATGGCATTCCCAGTCCTTTGTAGGCCCGAAAATGCGTTCGCAGAACAAGCCGTCCTTTTCCGGTTTGAGTGTGCGGTAGTTGATGGTTTCCGGTTTTTTGACCTCACCATGGGACCATTCCCGGATTTTCTCCGGAGATGCGAGGCTAATCTGTATCGCATCGAAATTTGTCAGTTCAAACAATTCTCGTCTCTCCCTTCCCGCACTCACGCATCGAGATCGTCGTCGGCGTCATCGTCGAGCAACAACTCGCTGTCCACTTCTTCCTCTTCTGACTCATCCTCAAGCTCCTCAAAGTCGTCAAACTCGGAGAAGTCGCCCGCGCTCGGCCGTATGATCGGCGGCGCATCCTCCGTGCCGGCGATATTGACATCGATAACGGAGGGTTCCTCCTCATCCACCGATTCACCGATTTCAATCACTTCGCGGGTATCGGAGAGCACCTTGATATCAAGTGCGAGCGATTGCAGTTCCTTAATAAGTACCTTGAAGGATTCGGGCACGCCCGGCTGCGGCACGTTTTCGCCCTTGACGATGGCCTCATACGTCTTCACGCGGCCCACGACGTCATCGGACTTGACGGTCAGGATTTCCTGCAGGGTATTCGCAGCGCCGTATGCTTCCAGTGCCCAAACTTCCATTTCGCCAAAGCGCTGGCCGCCGAACTGGGCTTTACCGCCCAGAGGCTGCTGCGTGACGAGGGAGTAGGGGCCTGTGGAGCGCGCGTGGATCTTATCGTCCACCAAGTGCGCCAGCTTGAGATAGTACATATAGCCGACGGATACGCGATTTTCAAAGGGCTCGCCACTGCGTCCGTCATAAAGAGTCGTCTTCCCATCCTCGTCAAAGCCGGCCTGCTTGAGGTGGAACTGGATGTCGTCCTCCGTCGCGCCGTCAAATACGGGGGTGGCGATATGCCAGCCAAGCTGCCTTGCGGCAAGGCCCAAGTGCAGCTCAAGAACCTGCCCGATATTCATACGGGAAGGAACGCCTAAGGGGTTCAACACGATCTGCAGCGGGGTGCCGTCGGGCAGGAAGGGCATATCCTCCTGCGGCAGGATGCGGGAAATAACACCCTTGTTGCCGTGGCGGCCCGCCATCTTATCGCCAACAGAGATTTTGCGCTTCTGCGCAATGTACACGCGCACCAGTTCGTTGACGCCGGGAGAAAGCTCATCCTTGTTTTCGCGGGTAAACACCTTGACGTCCACAATGATGCCGTCTTCGCCGTGTGGTACGCGCAGGCTAGTATCGCGCACCTCGCGCGCCTTTTCGCCGAAGATGGCGCGCAGCAGGCGCTCTTCCGCGGTCAGCTCGGTTTCGCCCTTTGGCGTGACCTTGCCGACGAGGATGTCGCCCGAACGGACCTCCGCACCCGGGCGGATGATGCCGTTTTCGTCGAGGTTTGCAAGCGCGTCCTCGCCGACGTTCGGGATATCGCGCGTGATCTCCTCTGGCCCGAGCTTCGTATCGCGGGCTTCGGTCTCATGCTCCTCGATATGGATGGAGGTAAACACGTCGTCCTTAACAAGCTCTTCGCTGATCAGGACCGCGTCCTCGTAGTTATAGCCTTCCCAGGTCATGAAGCCGATAAGGATGTTGCGTCCAAGCGCAATCTCACCCATATCGGTGGATGCGCCGTCAGCCAGCACCTGCCCTTTTTTCACCTGCTCACCCTTTTCGACGATGGGGCGCTGGTTGAGGCACGTGCCCTGGTTGGAGCGCTGGAACTTCGTGAGCTTATAAGTCTTGTAGGAACCGTCGCGGTGGGACTTGACGACGATCCTGCGTGCGGAAACGCTCGCAATTTCGCCGTCCTCCTGGGCGATGATCACAACGCCGGAGTCGTGCGCGGCCTTATATTCCATACCCGTGCCCACAACAGGCGCTTCGGGAACGAGAAGCGGCACCGCCTGGCGCTGCATGTTCGAACCCATCAGCGCGCGGTTCGCGTCGTCATTTTCCAGGAACGGAATCATGGCCGTCGCCACGGAAACAAGCTGCTTGGGCGAAACGTCCATATAATCGACTTCTTCGCTCTTCACTTCGATGATCTGGTCGAGCAGGCGGGCGACGACGCGGCTCTTACGGAACCAGCGGGTCTCCGGGTCGATCTGCTCGTTTGCCTGCGCGACGATGAACGGATCTTCCTCGTCCGCAGTCAGGTATTCGATCTCGTCGGTGATGATACGGTTCTTCGTATCCACCCGGCGGTACGGGGCTTCAATGAAGCCGTACTCGTTGATGCGCGCATAGGTCGACAGGGAGTTAATGAGCCCGATGTTCGGACCTTCGGGCGTTTCAATGGGGCACATGCGGCCATAGTGCGAATAGTGAACGTCACGTACGTCGAACGTTGCGCGCTCACGGTTCAAGCCGCCGGGGCCGAGCGCGGAAAGACGGCGCTTATGCGTCAGCTCCGCAAGAGGGTTGGTCTGATCCATGAACTGCGAGAGCTGCGAGGAACCGAAGAATTCCTTGATGGCAGCCGTCACAGGGCGAATGTTAATGAGGTTACTTGGCATGGCCACGTCCATGTCCTGCAGGCTCATGCGCTCACGAACCACGCGTTCCAGGCGGGTCAAGCCCACGCGAAGCTGGTTCTGCAGCAGTTCGCCTACGGAACGGATGCGGCGGTTGCCAAGGTGGTCGATATCGTCGATGGTGCCAATGTCATAGTTGAGGCCGATCAGATAGCTGATGGAGGCCACGATATCATCCGGCACGATATGGCGCGGAATCAGGTCATTGACATGCTCCTTCAAAAACGCTTTCTTGCCCGCATCATCCATACTTTCGCACTCTTTTAAGAGCTGCATGAGCGTGGGGAAATGTACGTTTTCAATGAGGCCCGCTTCCATCGGGTCAAACGGCAGGATTGTGCGGGGGTTGATAAACTGGTTGCCCAGCACTTTCACGCGCTTGTTTTCAAAGCGCAGCCATACATACGGCACGCCTGCGTTTTCAATGGCTCTTGCCTGCGCGCGGGTAATGACCTGCCCCGCATCCGCCACGATCTCTCCCGTGATCGGGGAAATGGCGGCTTCATCGAGCGTGTGGCCGGAAATACGCCTTGCAAGCGAAAGCTTCTTATTAAACTTATAGCGGCCTACGCGCGCAAGATCGTAGCGCTTGTCAAAGAACAAAGAGTTTAAGAGCGTACGCGCACTCTCCTCTGTGGGAGGCTCGCCGGGACGCTGGCGCTTGTAGATTTCGATGAGGCCCTCTTCCACGGAGGAAGTGCCGTCTTTTTGCAGCGTGAGCGTCAGGCGTTCGTCGGCGCCCAAAAGCTCTTCGATCTGCGCGTTGGTGCCATAGCCCAAAGCGCGCAGCAGCGCCGTAATATGCACCTTGCGCTGGCGGTCGATCTTGACCCACAGCACCTCGTTCGAGTCGGTTTCATACTCAAGCCATGCGCCGCGGTTGGGGATCACCTGGGTGGAGAAAAGCTGCTTGCCCACCTTGTTGTCAATGGTCTTCGAATAATAGACACCGGGAGAGCGCACAAGCTGGCTGACGATAACACGCTCTGCGCCATTGATGATAAACGTACCCTGCTCCGTCATCAGCGGGAAATCGCCCATAAAAACTTCCTGCTGCTTGACTTCGCCGGTTTCCTTATTAATAAGGCGTACAATCACCTTAAGCGGAGCGGAATAGTTGACATCCCGCTCCTTGCACTCTTCCACGGAATATTTGGGGTTATTCCGGTCTATATAATAATCAACAAACTCCAGTACCAACTTTTCGGAATAGTCCGTAATGGGTGAGATGTCGTTGAGTACCTCTCGAAGATCCTCTGCCAGAAACCGTTCGAATGAATTCTTCTGCACTTCGATCAGATCCGGCATATCCAGAACTTCGTTGATCCGAGAGAAGCTCATACGTGTCCGCTTCCCCATCTTCACCTCATGCACCATCGCGTTCACTCCTAACCGATGCATACGCATCAAAATCATTCGTCAAAGAAATTTTTCGCCCCAACTCCAGGTAATATGGGCGCTTTTGCCAACATACCGTGTGGAGTATTGCCAAATATAGAACAATATAAACCATGCTGCCCGCACTTCCGCCAAAAAGGGAAAATGCGCACATCATCCCATACATGTGCAGTTTATAATAATATCATTACCGCACACAAGTGTCAATATATATTTCGTTGGGGAAATTTTGAAAGCGCCCAGGCGGCCTATACCTTCAGCTTGGCGAATATCATCCTGCCCGCGGCCGTCTGCAGAACGCTTGTTACAACGGTTTCTACCGCTTCGCCGATATAACGGCGCCCGTTTTCCACAACAATCATGGTGCCGTCGTCCAAGTAGCCTACGCCCTGCCCGGCCTCCTTGCCCTCCTTTACGATGGCAAGCGTCATTTCTTCCCCCGGCAGCACAACGGGCTTGATGGCGTTCGCAAGCTCGTTGATGTTGAATACCGGCACGCTCTGCACGCTTGCAACCTTATTTAAATTATAATCGTTTGTTATAACAACGCCGCCCATTTCCTGTGCAAGCCGCAACAGCTTTGCGTCCACTTCCGCGATATCGTCAAAATCGCGCTCCTCCACATGCACGGTCATCGCGAGCTCCTTCTGCATGCGGTGCAGGATATCAAGCCCCCTGCGCCCGCGTCCGCGCTTCAACGAGTCCGCGCTGTCGGCAATATGTCGAAGCTCCTGGAGCACAAAGCCCGGTACGACGAGTTTTCCCTCCATCACGCCGGTCTCACAGATATCAAAGATGCGCCCGTCGATAATGACGGACGTATCGAGGATCTTCGGGCGCGCCATCATGGTGGCCCGTTCCTTTTTTGCAGAGGAGCGAATCCAGTCCGGCTCCGCGATTTCGCTTCTGCGCCGCACGGCAATGCTCACGCCCAAATAGCCGCACAGCACATAAAGGGCAACATTAATGAGCGCCGCAATCCAGGGTACCGGAATCCGGTTCACCAGCGTACCCAAAAGCAGCGCAATTAAAAGCCCTATGATCAAT
>JAEYLA010000321.1 GCA_023461495.1 Bacillota bacterium
TGATTCCGCTAACCAATGCGTACATCGGGCTTTTGATCCTTTACGGCATTACAAACTTCGGGTTCTCGGGCGCAAATGTGTTTTATGACGCCTTCCTTGTCGACGTCACCACGCCCGAGCGGATGGACAAGGTCAGCGCCTGGGGGTTTGGTCTTGGGTACATTGGCGGCAGCACCATCCCGTTTCTTGTCAGCATTGGCTTGATTATGGCAGGCCCTTCCTTTGGCGTGAGCGAGCTTATGGCAATGCGCATTTCCTGCCTGATCACAGCACTATGGTGGGCGCTCTTCACCATCCCGTTCTTCCGCAATGTACGGCAGGTCACCGCGATCGAGCCGGAGCCGCACATGCTCTTAAACAGCCTCAGGCGCCTTGGCGGCACGCTACGGGATGTGCGCAGGCACAAGCACCTGTTTGTTTTCCTGATTGCGTACTTTTTCTATATTGACGGCGTGGGCACCATCATCAAAATGGCTTCCACCTACGCTTCCGCGCTTGGCCTTGAAGCCACCAGCATCATATTGGGCCTGCTGCTGACACAGGTGGTCGCCTTCCCGTGCTCCATACTCTACGGCAAGCTTTGCGAGCGGTTTTCCGCTAAGAAAGTGCTGTACTTCGGGATCGTAACCTACCTGCTTGTATGCGTCGTCGGCTTTGTGATGGCAGCGGCGTGGCAGTTCTTCCTGCTTGCGGGGCTTGTGGGTACCGCGCAGGGCGGCATCCAGGCGCTCTCTCGCTCCTACTTTGGCAAGCTGATCCCGGATAAGCGCCGCGCGGGCGAATTCTTTGGGCTGTACAACATCTTTGGAAAGTTTGAAAGCGTGATGGGTACAGCGCTGATGGGCGTTGTGGTTTCCACAACCGGCCGCATCAACGACGGCGTCACTCCCGTTGCAATTACATTCCTCATCGGCGCGGCGCTGTTGTTCTTTGTGCCGGAGATACAGGAGAAAGAACAAAAGGATTCTGCTGCTCCCATTTAAGCTTACTTCGTTCCAAAAACTGAAAAGGAGCGAATCCCGCTCCTTTTTATGATGCCGTATTCTCTATTTCGCCGCATCGCGCAGCTTGCTGATGATGCGGTTTTCCAGGCGCGAAATCTGCACCTGGGAAACGCCCATCAGCTGTGCGATTTCGGACTGGGTCTTATCTTGAAAATACCGCAGCACGATGAGCTGCCTTTCCCGTGCCTCCAGCTGGCCCAAAAGCTCTTTTAACAGGATACGGTCCACCACAAAGGTATCCTCTGCGCCCTCCTGCTGCATGCGGTCCATCAACGTGGCTTCCGAGCCATCGTCATACACATGCTCGTACAGCGAGACATGCGGCCTTACGGCCTCCAAGGCCGCTGCGATATCCTCCGGCTCCGCCTCCACCTCCCGGGCGATCTCCTGGATGCCGGGGTCGCTGCCAAGCGTCCGCCGCAGGCGCTCCTGCGCCGCAGCGACGCGCGTCGCAAGCTCTTTAATGGAGCGGCTGACCTTGATCATGCCGTCGTCCCGTAAAAAGCGCTTGATCTCTCCCGCGATCATCGGCACGGCATAGGTGGAAAACCGCACGTTAAACGACTCATCGTAGTTTTGGATGGCCTTGACCAGCCCCAGACACCCGATCTGGAACAAATCGTCAAATTCGATTCCCCTGCCGAGGTATTTTTTTACGATGGATTTGACAAGCGCTGCGTTGTGCCGTACCAGCTCCTCCATCGCCATGCTGTCCCCACCCTGCGCGCTGCGTATGAGCGGGATCACCTCTTCATGGGGCAGCGGCGCAGCGTCCATCATTGCGTCGCCTGCCTCTTGAAGGTTTTTTTCATCACGACCTCGGTGCCGCCGTTCACGCGGGAGTTGACCGTTACCTCGTCCATGAATGTCTCCATCAGCGTAAAGCCCATGCCCGAGCGCTCCAACTCCGGGTGCGTGGTATAAAACGGCTGCCGCGCCAGCTCCACATCCGGTATGCCAACGCCGCGGTCACGCACAATAAGGGTACATGTGTCCGCTTCAATACGGCCTTCGAGCACCACCTCGCCGGTGGTATTCGCATAGCCGTGGATGATGGCGTTGGTGACCGCCTCGGAAATCGCGGTGCGCACATCCGTCAATTCTTCAATGGTCGGGTTCAACGGCGTAATGAATGCGCCCGCTACCGAGCGCGCAAACGCCTCGTTCTGGGAAAGGCTCAAAAACTCCAGCCGCATCTGATTGTCATGCATGTCCATACCCCTCTTTTTCCCCTCTTGCTGCCGTTACGCCCGTTCCACTACCGCATACAGGCCGGATAACCGGAAGATCCGGTCAATATTTGCCGGTACGCCTGCAAGCAACAGCCTGCCGCCGCGCGCGTTGAGCGCACGGTACCGGCCAAGCACTACGCCCAGGCCCGAGCTGTCCATAAAGCTCACGCCGGAAAGATCCAATATGAGTTCCTTTATCGTGTGGTCTGCAATCAGCGCATCGAGCGCTTCACGCACGCCCTCCGCGCTGTGGTGGTCGAGCTCGCCCGACAAACGCACCTTGACCCGCTGCCCTTTTCGGGTTGCGTCAAGTTCCATGTTCTCCCCTCCTCCTCCGGGCTTTTGTACCCGGAACATCCCTCTTTTGCGTACCTGTGTTGTATTCTCTCTGGACTGCTGCCGCTCCTTTGTAAAATTGACGGCTCTTTTGTGGGAACGCCACTCTCTTTGTCGAAAACGCGGCTTGCGACCGGAAAAGTAAAAATAAAGATCGGACTCCCCCGTTTGCAGTATGCCCGCCGCAGGAACGTTTTATACATAGAAAATGGAGGAAAATACTGCTTTTTTGAGCGGTATAAAAAAAGCCTGCGGATTTCCGCAGACTTCGTGCCTGTTACTTCTTCTATATATAGATGGGCATGCCCACATTACCGCGCAAGCAGCGTGTTCTGGTCATGCACCACCTTCCACTGCCCGTCCCTGCAGCGGAAGGTCAAGTGGAGATAGTAGGAGATCGTATACGGTTCGCCATGTTCGTTGAGGTCGTGATAGCATACCTTCGCCAGCACCAGCCCCAGTGCGCCCATCTCCCGCATGCTGATCACCTCATGCTCCATGGACCAGTCCGGGTCTGAAAACCATTCCTTATGCAGGTCCATAATGGCGGGATACCCTACAACAAGCGTGCCGCCGGGCAGGATGACCGCAGTCAGCGCATCGTCATCAAACATGGCTCCAATGCCGGGAAGTTCCCGTTTGTCCAGAGAAGAAAAATAGGATTGGACAGCGTCTGCAAACAGCATATCCGTTCTCCTTTCACGTTCTTTTCCTCCATCCTATCAAAAAAAGGCATATGACACAAATGCATGCTGTAACAGAAGCCGCGGCGCAAGCATATACTGCAAGAGAAACAACATGCCCATATCGGGCAAGATGACGGGTGGTAGCCATGAGCAGCACACTTTACGTAACCAGAGCAGCGGCGGGATCCGTTCCGGGCGCCGCAAACGTCCTGTTTGAAAACATTATATATTCGTTGGGTACAGCCATTGCCTATAATACCGTAACAGGCGAGTTTACAATTTCTGAACCCGGCCAGTATTCCTTTGACTGGTGGGTTTCCACGCAGACGACGCTCTCCCCCAATACGGCTTTTACGCTACTCTCTTCAGAGGGGGATGCGCTTGCGGGAGCGTCCCCGCTCAAAAACGGACAGGTCGGCGGCATTGGCGTGATTGAGGTGCTATCCCCGCCTGTTACGGTATCCCTGCGCAATGCAGGCGGTTTGCCGGTCTTTTATGCCTCCCAGCTTCTGGAGACTGCCGCCATGCGTGTGACGCAGGATGCCGCCCAAGGTCCGGCAGGGCCTGTGGGGCCAACAGGCCCGACCGGACCCACCGGACCCACGGGCGATACCGGCCCTGCCGGAACACTGGAGAGCTCCTCTTATTGCTTCTCTATCGCGCAGCTTGCGAACCTGCTCGAACAGGTCATCATC
Source organism: Bacillota bacterium (assembly GCA_023461495.1). Classification (GTDB taxonomy): domain Bacteria; phylum Bacillota; class Clostridia; order Christensenellales; family CAG-138; genus JAEYLA01. The sequence goes on from JAEYLA010000321.1 coordinate 3,954, forward strand.
CTGTATCCCGGCGTCACCATGACGATCTTTGCGGAGCGGCTTGCTACCTTTTCCGGCATTGCACAGGAGGTATATGCCGCACCCTCCGCATCCGGCCCGGGCCTTTTGGTGCTCAACAGTTCCGGCCAGTATGTGTATGTAAATCTGAGCCAGATTGTCGCATTCTATCTGGGGGATACCGCAGTGTACAATCCCGCCATCACGTATCTGACGCCGCCCACTCCGCTGCCTGCCGGGTGCGATACGGATATCATCGCAGGCATTCAGGAAATCTGCCCGGTAGGGGAAGAAATTAGCATTGCAACCGCAATTACCACCAACGCAAGCGGCACAGTCGCCATCAGCGAGCTTGGCATTCTGGTTTTGACCGACGGTGCGGGCAACAGCCCGGTGTTCGTGCCCACACCGCCCATCCGGTATGTGGTGCGTGACTCGCTTGCCGCCCGCAGGGGTGCCCAAGGCGCAAAGGTATGGATCAAAAACGAGCTTCCGTAACACCGGCTTCGCCATAGCATCAAAAAAGGAGGCGGCGCAGATTGCGCTGCCTCCTTTAGAGTGTCGACAAACCCTCCTAGGGGGTGTGGGGGATTCGCAAATCCCCCACTTTCAATCCGATTTGACGACATGTGCGTCAAATCGGGGGAAAAAATGCCGCCATTAGCGGCATTTTACCCGCAG
>JAEYLA010000322.1 GCA_023461495.1 Bacillota bacterium
GGAATCTTTGAGGTTTCAAGCCGCTCCCGCACCGCCGCGATCAGAACGATGGCAACGAGGAAGCCAATGCCGCCAAATGCGCCCGAAAGCACGCTCTTTACAAGATCATACTGCCCTGCAGTATTCAGGCATACTACGCCAAGCACGGCGCTGTTGCCTAAAATCAGCGGAAAATATTTACCCAAAGCGCTGTGCTTCTCGGGATTGCGCTTCTTTTGGATCTGCTCAAGAAGCAAGGTAAGCGCCGCAATGACCGCAAGGAAGCAGACCAATGCGAGGTATTCTACCCCAAGGGGTACAAGCACCCACTGGTAAATCACAAAGCAGATGAGCGATGCAGCCGTCATCACAACAGTTGTCCAAACGCCCATGCCCAAAGAAGCCTTTACGCGGTCGCCGCCGTTTGCAAACGGCATGACGCCCAGCGCGCGGGAAAAAATAAAGTTGCTGCTTACAACGCAGGCCACCAGAAACAGCAATGCGCTGCCGATACCCGAAAAGCCTTCCAATGCCAGTGTCATACGTTAGCGCCCCCTTCCTGCGGCTCCGCTTTCTTGTTTTTGCCGATGCAATGGTTGATGATCCCAAACGCCACGCCGAGCAGCATCAGGCCGCCGGGTACCGCTTTTATAATGAGCGCGGGCTCAAACGCCTCGCCAAACAACGTAGCGCCAAACAACGTGCCATAGCCAAGCACTTCCCGGACAACGCTCAGCACAAGGAGCGCCACCGCAAACAGAAGGCCTACCACAATGCCGTCAATCCCCGCGGACACAAGGCCAAGCTTTTCTGCATGAAGACGTGAAAGTAGCATGCAGCTGACCGCAATCAAGGGGAGGTAGATGCCAAGCTGGTTTTGAAGCGCAGGCATGGACACCGCAAACAGCATCTGCACCACCGTTACAACCATGCCTATGATGAGCACAAACGCAAACGGGCGAACCGTTTCAGAAAGCAAATTGCGTACGAGCGCAATGAGCAGATTGGAGAGTACGAGCGCCACGGCAGTCGCAAGGCCAAGGCCCAGGCCGTTGCCTGCAGTGGACGTGACGGCAAGCGTTGCGCACAGCGCCACCGCAAGACGGAGCGCCACATTCTCGGACAGGATGCCGCCAAAGAACGCGCTGGTCATTTTTTTCTGTTTCATGCTTTTGCCTCCTGAACGGACGAACCGTATACCCTGGGCTTCATGTACTTGTCAATCAGCGGGGTAACAAGGTTCATCAGCAGTATCGCATAGGTAACGCCCTCGGGATAGCTGCCATAGGCGCGGATAACGGAAAGAACAACGCCGCACCCCACCGCAAACCATGCCTGGCCTCTTACCGTCATCGGACTTGTTGTGTAATCCGTCGCCATAAAGACCGCGCCAAACATCACGCCTCCCGAAAGGATGGCCTTTAACGGCTCGCCGTCAAACGTGAACGCGCCCTGCGGGCCCATCACCCAGGCAAGCAGCGCCGTCACGCCGAGGAAGATCACAGGCACATGGGGGAAGATGGTCCTCCTTGCAACGAGGTAGACAAGGCCGATCAGAATGGCGATTTTGCTGACCTCACCGATGCAGCCCGGGATATTGCCAAGGAACATATCCATGTTCGTGGCCTGATAGCCTGCGAGCACCGTAGGGGAAGAAACCGCGTCCAACGCCGTGGGGAGCGTAAAGCGCGTCAGATGCACGGGCCAGGAAGCAAGCAGAATCGCGCGTGAAGCCAGCGCGGGATTGACGAAGTTATCGCCGATGCCGCCAAAGAGCTGTTTGACAAGCACAATTGCAATGGCGCTGCCCAACACGGCAAGCCACCACGGCGCGCCGGCCGGCAGGTTCAGCCCGAGCAACAGGCCCGTTACGAGCGCCGAAAGGTCGCCCACGCGCACGGGCTGCTTCATCAGCTTCTGCCAAATAAACTCCGAAAGCACGGCGGAAGCCATACTCAGCACGAGCAGCAGCAGCGCCTTCATTCCAAAGAAGTATACGCCCGCAAGAGAGGCCGGAATCAGTGCGATTACGACGTCGAGCATCAGTTTTCTTGTATCGTCCGCCTTATGGATATGAGGGGCGGGAGATTGCCTGAATGTCATTTTTTTGCACCTCCCCTTTGCGCAGCCATGATCTGATCCTTCGCCAGTTTAAACGAAGGGGTAAGCCTGAGCCTCGCCGGGCAGCCGAACGAGCAGCTTCCGCAGACGACGCAGTCCATGACATTGTTCGCTTCCGCACCTGCAAGATCGCCCGCGTCGCAATAATGCTTCATCAGATAAGGCCTCAGGCCGGCCGGGCACACCGCGACGCAGCGCGCGCAGCGGATGCAGGGATTTTCTTCAAATTCCTTTGCGTCTTCCTTGCAGTATACAACAATGCCGTTGCTCGCCTTAGTCATGGAAACTTCATCGCTGGGCGCAGGAATACCCGTCATTGCGCCGCCGGCGGTGATTTTGCCGGGCTCTTTGGAGTAGCCGCCGCATTCCTTGATGGCGTCCTCAAATATAGTTCCGATGCGCAGGCGCAGGTTTGCAGGCTTGTTGACGCAGCCCGTCACCGTGGTGATGCGGGAGATGAGCGGGCGCCCGGTCGTAATCGCTTCCGCGATGGAGGCCGCGGTGCCAACATTGAGCACGATCACATGCGCGTCAAGGGGGAGCTTCTTCTGCGGGACTTCCCTGCCTGTCACTGCCTGAATGAGTTGTTTTTCACCGCCCTGCGGGTACTTGGTGGCAAGCTCCGCAACTTCCACGCCCTCGCGTCCCTCTGCGGCCTTGCGCATGAGCGCAATGGCTTCGGGCTTGTTGTCCTCAATGGCGATGACGCCGCGCTTGACGTCAAGTGCGCGCATCGCGGCCCTGAGGCCGTCTACGATTTTTGTAGAATGCTCCAGCATCAGGCGGTAATCCGCCGTCAGGTGGGTCTCGCACTCCGCACCGTTTAAAATGATGGTGTCACAATACATGCCCTCGCGCACGGTCAGCTTGACATGCGTGGGGAAGCAGGCGCCGCCCATTCCGCAGATACCCGCGTTTTTGACGGCGGGGATGATCAGGGAAGGATCCACCGTCTCCACATCGCCAAGTCCTGCAATTCCGTCCGCCCATTCATCCTTGCGGTCATTTTGAATGGTGACGCACATCACGGGGTTTGGAGAAAGCTGCTGCTTGAGAGAAACATCGATAACCTCGCCCGAAACACTCGCGTGCACAGGCAGCCCCAATGGGCCTACCGGTTCGCCGATCATCTGGCCAAGTTTGACGTAATCTCCCTTCTGAACACAGGGCGTGCTGGGCGCGCCCAAATGCATACCCATCAGGATACATACCTTATCCGCTACAAAGTCCCTCACCGGGAGGTCCTTCGTGGGAAGCTTGCCTTCATGCGAATTGTGCATGGGATAAACGCCACCCTTAAAGGTTAGCTTTGGCAAAGCTGACACCATCCTTTCCATTTCTTCCGTAAACTCTATTTGATACAACAAAAAAGGGTATGCTCACCCTTTCCTGAAGAACGCTATTGATTGGCAAGCTGACTGTCTTCATACACATCTTCTGTCCCCGTCAAATCCGTTAGTATTATAACATGCCCCCTGTGGTTTTGCATCATTAATTTGCTGAATAATTATCAAAAGGCCGAACAGGCTAAATGTATGCAGACAAACGAAAAAACTTCCCGGATCCCGCTCTACATTGCCGCCATTTGCACAGGCATTGCAAACGGCCTGTTTGGCGCGGGCGGTGGCATGCTTGCCGTTGTAGTGCTGGAGCGCATGTCAAGGCTCAAAAGCAGTGAAGCGCATGCGACTGCGCTTCTGATTATGCTTCCACTTTCCATTGTAAGTATCATTGTCTATCTGATCCGGGGCGCAATTCAGTTTGACTTTGTACCCATCGTCACCCTGGGCGTATTGCCGGGCAGCTTTCTGGGGGCAAAGCTTTTGGGGAAAATGCGCTCTGTGTGGATTGACCGCCTGTTTTCGCTGCTGATGCTCGCCGCGGGCGTCCGGCTGTTGCTATGAGCGCTGTGTGGTATTTCATAGCCGGGCTTGCCTCCGGCGTGCTCTCAGGCATGGGCATGGGCGGCGGCACCATACTCATTCCAATCCTCACGCTCTTTCTAAGCATGGATCAGCATGCGGCCCAGGGCGTGAACATGCTTGCCTTTTTGCCGGGCGCTCTGCTTGCCTTGTTCATCCACCGGCGCGACGGAAGGCTCAAGGCAAAGACAGCGCTTCCCCTGTTGATCTGGGGTGTCGCAGGCGCCATCGGCGGCGCGTTCCTTGCAACCTGCCTGGAAGCGGAGTGGCTGAAAAAGGCATTTGGCGTTTTTTTGATCATACTTGCGTTTTTGCAGTTTGCGCGATCCGGGAAGAAGAAAAAGCAATAATGCTATAGAAAACCCGCCGTTTTAAGGCGGCGGGTTCTGCTCTCTATTTGCTTTGAAAATTAATGGTCGGCGCGTTGATGGCAGTCTTATTGATATCTACCGTCTGATCGAGGAGCTCCTTGCGGAAGATGCGCGTATCTTTGGGGGCATTGATGCCAAGACGCACCCTGTCGCCTTCCACGGCCACCACCTCTATTGTGATATCCGGGCCAATCGACAGGACTTCACCGGCTTTGCGTGACAGAACCAGCATCCGTTTCCCCTCCTTTCAACTTTTGCATGACTGCATCGTAGATCGGAAAACGGACGGGAAGATCCGTCGCGTCGATAACGAGTTGCTTGCCTGCGCCAAGCTTCAGGTTAATAATGATGGGTGCGGCCAAATTGACCGTCATCTTTTCGATATTTTCGGGAATCACAACGACATTCAGGATCAAAAGATCATTGTTGTTGTCCACTTCCAGACCCTTGAGCTCGTTTTCCCGGATTTCAATATAGTAATCTTCGAGCAGTTCGAAAGGGATGATCACAGGAAGAGAAATATACTTGTTTTCTGTGGATTGCAGCCAATACAACGGCTTGGTTTCGTTGATTTCCAGAATGATAAATTTGTGAAGCTCTTCAAACCCCGGTATGCCGTTGGGGAAATCAATGATCTTACTGTCATTCAGGTCAAAATCCCCAAACCTGGCCGTTTCAATCAGCATTGCCTGAACCCCCTCCGTTCTTAAAAAGAACACGTTTATATTTCTTTATTCACTTTGTTTCCTGTTCCCGGGATATGCTCCAGATTGACGCGTATCTGCACCAGCGGCCTGTTTCTCAGGCGCACCTCCACAGCGTAAGGTTCCCACTCGATGGTGGGCCTGAAATCCTTGTCCCATTCGATCTGCAATACCGGGTCCGTCCATTCAATGGTACAGTAGCCGGGGTCCCATTCAATCCGCGCCTTCTCCTTGGGCATCAGGCCGATATTCAGTTCCGGCATGTCCTTAACGGAAACCGAAACCGCAACCTTCTCAAACGCCTGCGGATCGTTTACATTCTTTAACGTATCCCCCCGCTGCACAATATCGGCGATTGCCTCCATGCCCTTTTGCTTGCCCTTTTGGGCAAAGATCTTGCCCAGCTGGAACGGGGAGGCCGCGCCGCTTGAAGCCCGTACGTCTTCCCAATTGACATCAAACGTAGGAAGCTTGCGCTCAATTTTCATTTGCGGAAGGTCACGCCTGATTTTAAAAGTCGGCTTGGGATGCTGAATATAGAGCTTCGCGGGGCGTGACGTAATCTCAATCATTGCACGCTCCGTATGGATGCTTAACGAATTCATTATATCACACCCCCGTTTCTTACTTCAAATAGTCCACAAGCGTCGGCTGCAAAATATTGGAGCCAATTTTAAGCGCAAAAAGATAGACGGACTCCGCCATCTTGTACTGCATGATTGCATCGGCTTGGTCTACGTCTTCCACCTTGGATTTGATATCGGTATAGTTGATTTCATCCTCTTCATACCGGTTTTCAATCATCGTCAGGCGGTTGCTCCTCGCGCCGACTTCTGCCGTCCTTGCCATCACATCGGATTGAAGGTTTTCAAATTTCGTCATAAACTCGCCCAGCTCCGACTCGGAGCTGCCATTCTGCAGCGCCGTTGTAAACTGGCCGAGCACATTGAAGATGTTGCTTTCACCGCTGCCCAAAAGTTCAATGCCGTTGATGGTTGCGGTCATCGTCATGTCATATCCAAGCTCAATGACGGTATTCTTCCCTGCCTGTTCCTGAAACGCCGCATTGCTGGTGTCGGTCACATCCAGGCCGTTGTAGAGCAGGTTTCCGCTCACATCCATCGTAAAAGGCGCCTTTGTGGCATTATGGCCGCCAAAGATATATTGATTGGCAACCTTGGTGTTGCCCAATGTCATCACATGTTCTTTGAGCTGCGCCATTTCTTCGGCCACTTTTTGTCGGTCCGCATCCTCAAGCGTGCCGGTAGAAGTCTGCACCGCACGCTCATATGCGGTCTGGAGCACTTTGTTCAGCTCGGAGAGAACCGTTTCCGTCTGCTTGAGAATATCCTGCACAGAACCCACATTCTCTTTGTATTGGTTAATACGTGCAAGCTTTACGCGCGCGTTCATGCTTCCGAGTACGCCTACAGGGTCGTCGGAAAGCTTCGTGATGCGCTTTCCAGTAGAAAGTTGCATCTGGTATTTCTGCAGTGAAGTCAGGTTGGTGTTTAAATTCGCCAAAAACGAATTGGACATCATATTTGTTGTTACACGCATAGCAGCTTCCCCCTGCCTTTCTTTTGCATCGTTCTAAACTATCTGCCTACCATACCTGTTCCGTTGATCAGCTTATCAAGCGCTTCGTCAATGGCGTTGATGATCCGGGAGGAGGCATTGTACATATGCTGGTACTTCATCAACTGAATAATTTCTTCATCCACCGATACGCCGGAAACGGACTCCTTACGGGTTTCAAGATTTGCAACCAGCGCCTGCTGGCTGGTGAGCATATTGGTGCAATGCGCGCTCGCTACGCCAAGTTCCACTGCGAGATTTTTCAAAAATCCCTCAAAGCTCGTATTGCCCATGACTGTGCTCGCAGTGCCCAGTCCAGCAAGCAACAACGCAATGTCGGCATTCTTGGTTTCCGGCGCTGACGAAGAAAGGTCAATTGCCTTGCTGGACGCCGCTATTTTGTATACGTCATTGAGCACATCATCGGAAATTTTAAAATTCCCGGCCGTAATGGAGGAGTAATCCTCAACGCCCCCAACAACAGCTACATCAAACAAGTAAACGTTGGTTTGGGATGCTACCGAATCATGCGGCATTGTCCAGCCTGTTTTATGAATGTCGTTGAACTGCTTTGCAATGCTGCGCGCAAGCGTATTAAGCCCTTCCAACATGTAGGGGATTCCGATATTATCGGCCGTGTTTCCGTCACGCAGCTGCTTATACCCTGCCAGCGTTCCGTTGGTATAGTTGACCTGGGTTTCTGTCGCGTCATCCAAATGCACGGAATACATGCCGTTTGCGTCCGCCTTCACCTTTAAATCGGTAGAGGCGCCGTGATTCACAACGGTGTTTCCCGCGATGGTAACACTCAACTGACCTTGCGAGTTTGTGCTATATTCCATGTCCACCAGGGTAGAAAGCTCATCAAGCAGCAGGTTTCGTTTATCGCGCAGGTCATTCGCATTTTCGCCGCTGAGCTCATAGGTTTCAATACTGAGGTTATAATCCGCAACAGATTTTGTAATTTCATTGATCCGATTTGTTGTTACTTCAATGGAATCGTTCATTTGCTTTTGCAGATCGGTCAACTGCTTATAGTAGTGGTTGAACGTCTGCGTCAGTGTAATCACCGATTGCTGCATGTTTGTACGGATTTCCTTGCTGACAGGGTCTTTGGAAAGTTCCTGCGCACTATCAAAGAAAGCGGATAAACAGGATGAAAGGCTCGAAGAATTCGTCTCGTTAAACAGCGACTCCATGTAGCTCATTTCCGTAGCGCGCGTTGACCATTGCCCCAAGCCGGAATATTCGCTGCGCAGCGCGCGGTCCACATAGGCGTTGCGCAGTTGCTCCACAGCATCAACATTGACTCCCTTGCCGACCGCCCCGTTCGCCAGCGGCAGATATCTTGCCGTAAGCGCGCCGGGTTCAACGGATACCAGCGAGAGCCGCTGCCTGGTATACCCCGCCGTATCGGCGTTGGCAATATTATGTCCGGCAAGGTTCATGCCCTTTTGGCTGACATAGAGCCCGGTTTTTGCAATTTCCAGTCCGTAAAATGATGACATATTCCCTCATGCTTCCTGGTCAATAAACCGTCGGCCCGAATGCACCTCGGAGTTGATATACCCGGTGCTGGCATAGGTACCTCCCACCGGTTTTGCCTGCATCAAGATATCCATTTGGAAAGAGGTATACTGCAATTGCATCTGCAACAGGTTTTGATTTAAGTCATTGAGCCCTGAGAGCTCCCGGATCACTTCCTTGTACCGCTCCCGGATCCGGTCAAGCTCACCGCGCTCTTCTATGGAAAGATCTTTTACAATGTAATCGAACGTGACCTTGCCCGCATAGGCATTCTCGTACGCAATGCGGTCAAACAGGGCTTCCCTGCGCCCAGAAATCTCATTTAGGCGGCAAAGCTCTTCATCCTCAAGCTTTATAAGCATCGCGAGCTCATCCAGGTCATTCCCGATCAATGCCGTTTTCTTCTGTTTTGCGTACTGAAGCAGGCCAACGTAGATTTCCAGCTCACACGCCATCAGATATTCAAGTTCATGAATCAGTTCTTGCATAAGCAATCCCTCAGTTTCGCCGCCCGGCAGGCTAGATTTCAAATATTTTCTCCGCTACCTTGTCCGCAGGCACGTAGTACGTGTTGTTGTCGATCTTCTGCTTGATCGCGCTGATCCTCGTCAGACGCGCGGGATCCTGTGCGGCAAGCGCCTCACGCGCGGATTTGAGTGTTGCGGAAAAAGACTTTGCGGTTGCAGAGAGTTCAACCTGATCTGACATCATGGTGCGGGTGGTCGCCACAGGCTGGATATCCCTGACACACAGATACTGGCTGTAAATTTCCTTAGGCGGAATTGAATTGACTCTCATATTCTCACTTCCCTCTGTGTACTGCCCTAAAGTTACCTTCGGTTGTTGTCAAAATGTTTCCGTCCCTGATATCCTATTGAATCGGACCCTTTTTTCTGTGCGAGCCTCGCTGCGTTTGCCTCCACCATGGATTCAAACATCTGGGAGAGCTTATCCTTGCATTCCATACAAAGCTTCCCGGAAGGAATGGCCTTACCACAGTGCTCGCAGCGGATATTCTCGCTCGGCCCATGTAAAGAGAGGCGTTCCTCCTTGAGAAATTGCAGGATGCTCTTCTCGCTCACGCCGGTTTCTTTTGAAATCTCGGCAATATCCGCCTGCGGGTGGTCATACAGGTAATCCCGCACGATACGAAACTCCTGGTCCAGACGTTCTTCGCACTCCATACAGATGGGGTTGCCCAACGACTGAAATAGTTTCCCACATAGTTTGCATTGCTTCACATGCATACCCGGCAATCTCTCCTATCGTTTCCACTTCTCGTTCTAGCTGCGCATGTTGTTGGCCATTGCGGCCATTTCGTCCGCCGTGCGTACAGCCTGAGACGCAAAGGAAAACGCTTTTTGGGCGCGGATGAGCGTCGTCATTTCGGTTGCCATATCGACATTGGAAGCCTCCAAATACCCCGTGCGAATTTCCGACTTCTCTGCGGCTTTCGCTTCGCCGGACGCCGTTGTAGCGCGGAAAGCGCTGTTCCCGATGGCCTCGAGGCCCTCATTGTTCTGGAACGTGGCAATTTTGAGCGTCCCAAACGATGTCGGGGCGGCCGAAGTTGGCGTACCGCCGGTGCCGGCCGTCGTGCTGCTCGTCTGCGTTATAAACAGCTCACCCTTGTCGTTTACATTCAGGGAATTGAAATCCCCTTCGGGCACCTGGATTTTTCCGCCCTGTCCCATCACATAGCGCCCCTGTGAATCCACAAGATAGCGGCTGCCGCCCTCAACCGAGAGCGTAAAAGCGCCGTTGCGCGTATATACTTCTTTTCCGGTTGCATCCTGCAGGGTGAAAAAGCCATCGCTCATCAGGCAGAAATCCAGCGGTACTCCGGTCTGCATGGGCGCTCCAAATGCAAAGGAGCGTGTGATGGAAGAAGCCCAGACGCCGGTGCCGCCCGCAAGCTGCTCTCCATCCGTCGGCCTTGTCATGGCCGTATAGAGCGTATCCTTAAAATTCACACTGCTTGCCTTAAACCCAACCGTGTTGGCGTTGGCAATGTTGTTTGCAATGGTATCAAGCTGCTGCTGCTGTGCGCGCAACGCGCTCTTTGCTGAAAACGATGTCTGCATCATGCGCTATGCACCTACACCTTTCCAATGTCGTTTACGGCGCGACCCAACGTTTCGTCGATCATTTTGACGATACGCTGGCTGGTTTCAAAACTCCTGGAAGCCGACATCATGTTGATGACCTCATTCGTAATATCCGTGTTGGAGGTCTCAAGGACGCCCTGATGCACCTCCACACCCTCCGCCGTCTGCGCCTGCTGGTTGTTTTCGTTGATAAATAGGTTGTTTCCAGCCTTCTTGAGGCCGGCTTTGTCCGCAAAGCTGACGATCTTGAGCGTTCCAAGGCTGGTTCCTTCCGCATTGGTCACGTTGCCCTTTGCGTCAACCGTAATGTTGGCGGTATCCACTTTCAAAAAGCCGTTTGTTCCCGCAACCCGGTTCCCGTCACTTGTCACAAGATAGCCTTCTCCATTAACGGCAAAGTTCCCGTCACGCGTGTACCGCTCCCCGGCGGTGGTGGATACGGCAAAAAATCCATCGCCCGCAATGGCGAAATCCAGACGCCTGTCCGTACTCTTAAGGTTGCCGTCTGAAAACGAAGTGACCACCTCGTCAATATGTACGCCCGTGTTCAGCGGCCCTACGCCCTCATCCCGCCCATTGGGGTCATTGACCCGCTCAAGCAGCATATCCTCAAACGAACGGGACAGGAGGCTGTCGGACTTGAATCCGACAGTATCCATGTTTGCAATATTGTTGGAAATCACATCCACCTTTTTCCGCTGTACCAACATGTTTGTCGCGGATAAGTATAAACTGCGCAGCATGATTCCTCCGAATGGCAATCCGATTGCCTAATCTGTCATAGTTACAATATCGTTAAAAAGGCCCTGAACTTTAGAAAAACTTTAGATACTTTTTTCCTGGCGGATGCCAAGCGCAAGATCGACTTCCCCACGGGAAATAGAGAGTTCCTGCGCAATGCGCTCAGGTGTGGCGCCGGCGTCAGAAAGCTCACGGACTTTGTCGCCCAGTGTCTTTTTCTTGGGGCCGGGCTTTCTGCGCTCGAGCTCCGCAGCCGCACGGCCCGCCGGCTCCGCGGTGTGTATGGACCTGGGACGCCCGCGTCCCCGCTTCTGCGGCGGCGCTTCCGCCTGCTGCTGCTCGCTGCGCATCCCGCTGGCCAGGTGCCGCATGGTCTCGAGCATGGACGCGGCCTCTTCGTGGTCTATGCGCACCTGTTCGCGCGCTTCCTCCATTTCTTCCTGCATATTGGCTATCGCGCGCTCCATCCTGTGGAACAGGGCAACAAGCTCCTCCTCCCGTTCCCGAAAATCATCCGGGGGCTGCGGCTTTGCCGCCTCCTCCTTATGACTTTTTCTCAGCACGCTGCTCAAATAAATCGTAGCGCAGACAAGAACAAATATGAAAAATGCAAACAGATAATATGTGTAGTCCATGTTTCCCCCATTCCATCCATTCACCGGCACCGCACTCACCGGCATAGCGCCCACTAAATCTCAATATCAATCCTGGTGGGCTCGCCCGGAAGCGTCTTTACCGCCGCATTCGCCTGCCGCGCACTCTCCCGCTGCTTGTCCTGCTGTTTTTGCTTTTTTTCCCGTTCCTTCTCCCGCTGGATCACAACCTCGGAAGGTTCGTATATATCGCGCACCTGATGCTGTTTCACCTGCGCGTCCTGCGCCGCGCGGCTTTGAATGTGCGCCTGCGCCATTTCGCCGCTTTTTTGCAGGTTGCTCGCCTCCTTGGTGAACTCCGTCACCTTATGGATCATGATTTTGGAGCCAATGCCTTCAAACGCCATTGTACGCCCTCCTCTACACCGCTCTTAATGGAACATCGTCTGCAGCCTGGTGCGAAATTTTAAAATCACCTTGGAGTGGATCTGGGAAGCGCGGGATTCCGAAACGCCTAAAATCCCCGCAATTTCCTTGAGCGTCAATTCTTCATAGTAATACAACGTAATGACGAGGCGCTCTTTTTCCGGGAGCGTTTCTATCAGCTCCGCGAGCACCTGCTTCATTTCGTTGTTCTCAACGTTCTCCTCCGGCGTCTCCCCTTTGTCCTGCACTACCTGGGCAAGGGAACAGTCGTTTGAAATCATCTCTTCAAAATGCATGACATTGAACATATGCATTTTGTTTACAATTTTTTGCATCTCCTTTTCATTCATGCCGAGAAAGGCGGCGACTTCGCTCTCGGCCGGCTCTCTGGAATACTCTTTTTCCAGTTCATTATAGGCGGCGCTGATTGCCTGGATTTTTCTTCTGAGGCTTGAAGGCGCCCAATCCTGCTTGCGCATATGGTCGATAATCTCCCCGCGGATGCGCAGGGAGGCGTAATTTTCAAATTGAATTTCGCGTTTGATATCAAATTTATTGATGGCATCGATCAGGCCGAGTACCCCGCAACTCAACAAATCGTCAAAATTGCTGTATCCCTCATACGTGGGCAGCAGGCGGTAAACGATCCGCTTGACCAAATACATATAGTGCAGAACGATTTCGTTTTTCAGTTCCTGCGAACCGTCCTGCGCATATTGCGCCCAAAGCATTTGCGCCTTGTCGTATGCTGCTTCTGCCATGCTTATCCCTCCGGATTCCCGCTTTATTAAGCAAGCGCTGCGGTTAAACCTACCGCCGCATTATGCGGCATTATCCGCCGAGCAATCTCCGTAAAAAACCGGCGATGCTCTTTTCGCCCGTGTCCGGCATGTTCAACAGAGCCATTGCCAGACGCTGATATTGATAAGCCGCTTTTGAGTCAGGGAAACTTACAAGCAGCGGCAATTGCAGCTTGATCGCACGCGGCACGTGATCGTCCCGGAGGATATAGCCCAAACTTTTGACGGGAACGCCCGCATATTGGTCCGCAATGCGCACAAAGCCCTCGATTGCGGAAAGAGCTTCCTTTTCCGTATCCGCCATGTTGACAACCAAACGGAAATTAGAATGCATGTTGCGCTGGCCGATAATTTTTACAAGCGCATATGCGTCCATAAACGAGGTGGGCTCTGGGGTCGTAACGAGAATCGTATCGTGGCTGGCGCCGATCAGACGCAGAATCTGATCCGATATGCCGGCCCCCGTGTCAAAAATAATGGTATCCGCCACGTCCTCAAGGCACGTCAGCTCCGTAATGATCCGCTGCACCGCTCCCTCGTCAAGGCTTAACATTTCCTCCATGCCCGAGCCGCCGGAAATGAATTTTACATCAAACACGCCGGTGCCGATAATATCGCGCATGCTCCGCCCGCCGTGGATCACGCTCAACAGGTTCCCTTCCGTTTTCGCGCCAAGCATCACATCGACGTTTGCAAGGCCAAGGTCCATATCCACAATCAGCGTGCGCCGCCCAAGCTTATTGAGGGCAATGGCGAGATTGATGGACGTGCTCGTTTTCCCCACGCCGCCCTTCGCGCTTGTGACCGTAATCACCCGAATGCTTGGGGGGGTGTGTCTGTTCTTCATAATATCGCGTAACGCCTGCGCCTGGTCAAACATGTCAGCATTCCCCCAACAGGTTTTTCGCCACCGTCTTCATATCCGGGACGGCAATGTCATAGGGCACATTCTGGCCAGTGGTAATGTAGGCGACCGGCTTTTTTGCAAGTGAAGCAATGTTCAAAAGGCTGCCCCAGGCGCTGACTTCGTCAAGCTTTGTCACAATCAGTTTGTACTCGTTCAGGAACGCGTAATGGTTGATGAGCTCCCGGCTTGCGCCGTACCCCATGGAGGCGCTTACGCAGAGCAGCAGCTCATCCGCCCCGCTGTGGCGGACATATGCCTCGATATCCTCTTTATAGTTCTTGTCCGCAGGGCTTTTCCCAGCCGTGTCAATGAGCACGACGTCCCTGTCCTGCATTTTGATAAGGGCGTTCTCAATATCCTCGGGCGAATATACCGTACAGATGGGCAGCTCCATGATCTCCGCATAGGCCTTTAGCTGCTCCTGGGCCGCGACACGGTAGGTGTCCGTATTGATGAACCCAACTTTCAGCCCATGATTGATGGTAAAAAGGCCCGCAAGTTTGACAATTGTGGTGGTTTTCCCAACGCCTGTGGGGCCGAGCAGCATGATGATGTTCATGCGGTACTTTTTTAGTTTGAGCGATGCCGGTTCTCCAAGCGTGTCCTGCAACAGGCTCAACGCCACCTGATCGGCATCGTCGTTGAATTTTGAGATAATCTCCTGCGTCTGCGCCGCTATCTTTTTGGCAACGCCTACAAACACTTCCCGCTCCATCAGCTGATTTCCGACAGCCTCCGCGGCATCGGAAAGCTTCACGGCACTCCTGCGGTCCTGTCCCCTTGTCTCTGCTTTTGCTCCCGCAGCAGGCGCTTGCGGCATGGTATGAATCTGAAATTTCTTTACATCATTCTGCGGTGCAGGCGGGGTATGGGGACGCGGCCTCTGCGGCAGCGTCTGTGCGGAGGCAGGCGCAGGGGCGGCCGCCTGCGGATGGGACTGCCCATACGTCTTGCGTTCGGGAAGCATCGTCTTTGCCGGCACCGCTTCGTATGCGACCGTAACCTCCACCATCTTTTTCCCGAAGAATCCCTTGAGTCCCTTGCCGCGGATCTGGCGGTTGGACAAAATCATCGCGTCGGGCCCGAGTTCTTTGCGGATGCGCTCCATTGCCTCCGGCATTTCATTTGCAATATAGCTCTTGACAAACATACTAGATGCTCACCACCCCATCGGAAAAGATTTCGACATCGCGCTCAAGCTCGTTATACGAAAGCACCACAAGATC
>JAEYLA010000323.1 GCA_023461495.1 Bacillota bacterium
GAGGTGCCCGTCATCGCCCGCGCGCCCGCGTAGGAAGCGCCGATGGCCATATTGATGGCGGCGATCTCATCCTCTGCCTGCTCTACCACAACCCCGACCTTTTCGCTTTTTGCGGCGAGGTATTCTAAAATGGTGGTGGAGGGAGACATGGGATAGGCGGCATAAAATTTCAGGCCCGCTGCAAGCGCGCCTAAAGCAAGCGCACGGCTTCCGGTGAGCAGCAAGCAGTCTTTGCACCCGCCGCCCAGGTGCTCAAACCGCTGTTCTGCAAGAGAATGGCCCTTTTGCACCGCCTGCACGTTGATGGCAAGGTATTTTTCCTTGATGGATTCCGCAAGGATATCCTCTATACCTGCAAGCTCCATGCCAAAGAGCTTGAGTGCTGCGCCCACGGCAATGCTGCCTGCGGCGTTGGCTGCGCCAAGCGTACGGGCAAGCTCTGCCATGTTGAGCTTGATGGCGCGCGGATCGTCGGTGTTTACCGTCGTATCGCAAAGGATAAAGCCGTCGTCCATAAGCGCATCCTGATGCAGCGCTACCGTTTCTTCATTAAATGCAAGGATGCCTTGGAATGTCGCACTGTGCCCCGGCACTTCTTCCGGGCCGAAGCGCAGCGTAATGAAATTGTGCCCGCCGCGCACGCGGGACATGAAATCCCGCATGGTAAACACATGGTATCCCGATCGTTTGAGTGCCTTTTCCAACACGGCCGCCGCAGTATCAATGCCCTGCCCGGCCGCTCCGCCGATTAAAAGACTGTACATGCTTTCTTCTCCTTCGATGTGTTGGAACATAATGTGACGGATGAATACCCTTATTATATCAGCCATACTGCAATTATTAAAACGTTTCCCGCATGCAAAGAATAATTTGTCTTGATATCGTTTGTGGTGTATGCCGTTGTAGACGCAGGAGCTGCCTGTAAGGTATACTTGTATATTTTCGCCTTTTTGAAAGTTTTCATGATACATGTGGGGTGCTGCGTGGTATAATCACTTTGCGATTTGGAGATAGAGGGGTAAAGTTTGCGTGAACGCTAAGGTAAAGGACTTTCTTTTGATGACTGCCGGTACGCTGATCGTTGCGGTCGGCATTTACTTTTTCAAGTTTCCCAATCATTTCTCTACCGGCGGGGTCACCGGCCTTTCCATTCTATTCGGCAGCCTCACCGCGGCGGTGACACCGGGCCAGTTTGTATTCCTGATCAACGCGGCGCTGCTGGTAATCGGGTTTCTGGTGCTCAAAACATCCTTTGGGCTCAAGACTGTCTACTGCAGCCTCCTGCTCTCCCTGGTGACGCGCGGGCTGGAAATTTTAGTGCCGCTGCCCAGGCCTCTGACGGATCAGAAGCTTTTGGAGCTTATATTTTCCGTGCTGCTTCCGGCAATCGGTTCCGCCATCTTGTTTAATGCGGGCGGAAGCACGGGAGGCACGGATATCCTCGCCATGATCCTCAAAAAGAAGACGAATCTCGATATCGGGAAATCTCTCCTGTGTACGGATTTCGTCATCGCAGCTTCTGCAGGGTTTGTGTTTGGGATTGAAACCGGGCTGTTTTCTCTCCTGGGGCTTACGTTCAAGGCAGTCGCTGTGGACTCTCTGATTGAGAACCTCAACCTCAAAAAAAGCATCACCATCATTACCAGCATGCCGCATGAGGTGTGCGATTATATTACGCACAAAATCCACCGGGGTGCGACATTCTGGCGGGCGCAAGGCGCATATACCGAACAGGAGCGGTGGGTGGTGCTTGCGGCAGTAGACCGCGCGCAGGCCAACCAATTGCGCCAGTACGTCAAAACCATCGATCCGCAATCCTTTGTGGTACTCAGCAACACCAGTGAGATCATCGGCAAGGGGTTCCGGACGGTGTAGGATAATGAAATATGTAAGTGCCGCGGCCGACCGTTTTGCCGCGGCACTTTTTAAATTGAGCGTATTTCGTTTTTGAGATCTATGGCGGGTCTGCGTAACGGGTGCAGATATCACAAAACGTTTGCTGCAATTCTTCAAAGACTGCCACTGCCCGGGGGTCAAACTGCCTGCCGGATTGCCGTATGATGTAACGTGCGGCCTCCTTGTGAGAAAAGGTAGGCTTGTATACACGCTCGCTGGTCAGCGCATCGTATACGTCTGCAATCGCCATAAGTCGGGCAGAGACAGGAATTTCTTCTCCTTGCAGCCCTTGCGGATAACCGGAGCCATCCCAACGTTCATGGTGGGAATAGATGATATCAATTGCATGTTGTAGTTCTGCCGTACCGCCGATAACAGCCTGGGCAGCCAGTATGGCATCCCGGCCCAATGTGGTATGGGTCTTAACAAGATCAAACTCTTCCTGACTAAGCTTGCCGGGCTTTTGCAGAATAGACGGATCGATGGCCAGTTTGCCGATGTCATGGAACGTTGCTGCCTGCGCCATCATGCGGTTGCCTTTTCGTGTGAGCATGCCCGGATACGTATGGGAATAAAATGCCGCGTCCGCAAGCGCCTTGAGCAAAAGCTGGGTTCGCAGCGGGTGCCCGCCATGGCCATCTATAGAGGTGGCGAGCATGGAAGCAGCATAAAGGCAGGCCGATTGCAACAGATTGTTATCCTTGGTCTTTTGGGCCATATGCCGTTTAAAAAAAATCTGCAGGCGGCAAAGCAGCGATACGGAATTGCTGCGGCACAGCGGCTGCATACCGTTACAGCAATTGCGCAACTCCGGAACGGGGCCGGAGGTTGTTTCTGCCGGAAAAGCGGATATGGAGGTCTTCACCGTTTGCCTCATTCTGTACCTACCATATTGTTTAAAAATGCCCCGGCGGAGCGGCGTGCCGAATTAAGGCAACACCGTTGCGCCGGCGGGTGAACCGTGACAGATCCATCTGAACCTAAAATAGATTAATACTTATCAAATTGAATGGCGCTTGCCTCCACTGGCGTATGGCTGCGCTTTGCGGCAACAGGTGCATATACCGCGGGAGAAGGCTGGCCTTGCTCCTGCAGGCGGAAGCGTGTAATCAGCTGCTGAAGGATGAGCGCCTGTCCAGAGAGCTCTTCACTTGCGGCAGCGCTCTCTTCCGCCGTGGCGGAGTTGTTTTGTACCACATTTGAAATCTGTTCAATGCCCTGCGTGGTCTGTGTGACGGCGGTTGCCTGTGCGTTGGACGCCGCGGCGATTTCGCTGACCAGTGTGGAAACGCCTTCCGCTTTTTCTACAATCAACCCCAGGGACTTTTCCGTTGCGCTCACCATGTGCGTGCCGTTCTTTATCGCCTGGATGGCGCTTTCAATCAGTGCGGTGGTATCCTTTGCAGCCTCCGCGCTCTTTCCCGCAAGGTTCCTTACTTCCTCTGCAACAACAGCAAAGCCTTTTCCCGCATTGCCTGCCCGCGCCGCTTCCACCGCCGCATTAAGTGCAAGAATATTGGTCTGGAATGCAATATCATCGATGGTTTTGATGATTTTTCCGATTTGGTTGGACGTTTTTGAAATCTCATCCATGGCAGTGACCAGCTGCAGCATCTGGCGGTTTCCATTTTCAATTTCCTGCGTCGTCGCGCCGACCATTTTGTTTGCGAGCTGTGCGTTTTCAGCGTTTTGCTTGATTTGCAGGGAGATCTCATTGATGGTGGCGGAAAGTTCTTCCACAGAGCTTGCCTGTTCGGTAGATCCTTGAGAGAGCGCCTGCGCGCCGCTTGCCACTTGGTTGGAGCCGCTCGCCACCTGCTCGGAAGATTGGCTGATCTGCGTGAGTGCGCCGTTGAGGGAGGCGAGGATACGCTCCAGGGATGCTTTAATGGGAGCAAAATCTCCCGCATAGTCAATATCAACCGTTACTGTCAGATCGCCGTCGGCCATGGTGCCCAACACATCGGAAATGTTGCCGATATAAGTGCGCAGGCTTTCAATGAGCATGCGCGTATTGCCGGCGAGGGAACCAAGCTCGTCCCTGGATTCATAGGAAATGGCGGCGGAAAGATTGCCGGAAGCCAGAAGCTTTGTTGCGCCTTCAATTTCAAGGATGGGCTTTGTAATGCTCCGCACGATATAGACGCAGAGCGCAACGGTTATGACAAGGGCCGCTATGGAAATCGCGATGGCCAGAGTCAAACCGGTTTGTGCGGCAGCCTGACTTTCATTGTAGAAAGTCTCCGCACGCATCCCAACATTTTCGCCGACGGCTGCTGCAATATCGCGTACCTGCTGTGCGATGGGGGCATACTGATCCTGATACACAATGAGCGCTTCGGATTTTTTATTGGCATCCACCAGTTCCATAATATGCTCCCGGATGGGCTTTCCCACGGCAAGCAGATCGCGCAAATCCTGCATTTTATCTGCATCTTCCAATACGGCGGCATCCAGCGTGTCAATAGAGGTATTCAGTTCCGCCGCTACTTCCTGTATGTCCGCGGCATATTGGTCTGCCTCTTCCTGCGTTTGTGCGGTGGCAGTGTTCAAAATCAACTTTTCCAGTTCCTGAAGGTTTCGACGGATATTGATTGCCTCATTGGATGCAACAAAGGAGTTGCTGTGAAAAGTGGTAAAGTTCCCTGTAATCGTTGTAATGCTTATAAGCGTCACAACGACCGTTGCAAGAAACAAGAGAATGATGATTGCAAACGTAACCGTCAGCTTTTTGGATATGGATAGATTTTTCATACTAAATTGTTACTCCGTTCTTTCGTATATTAAATAGCGCGTTCGTGTGCAAGCAGTTTTTCGGTATCCAGCAGCAGTTTTACCTGGCCTTCCGATTTGCCAATGCCTTTGATGTAGCTCCCGGATCCCGCACTGTGTTCGGGTGGCGGCACAATATCGCTTTGTTCAATACGGAGTACTTCTGTGACCTGATCCACAATCAGGCCTGCGGAATGGGCTCCGATATCTACCACAATTACGCATGTGCGATCCGTATACGCTTCGGGCTGTTTGTGGAATTTAAGCCGCATGTCGATAACGGGAATAATTTTGCCCCGCAGGTTGATTACGCCTTTGATATAGGCAGGCGTATCCGGAAGGCGCGCAATTGGCTGGATGCCGATAATTTCCTTTACGTACGCAATCTCCACGCCTAACGCCTCGCCATCCACTACAAAGGTCAAAAACCGTCCGTGCTGGGTGTCCTCCCATTCTTCCCGCAGGATTTCCTGCTCAAGTGCCATTGTATTTACCTCCCAATCATTATTTTGCAAAATTACATGCGCAAGGCGTTGCGCACTGTTGTGGGTTTAAGAACACTACATTACAAAAACGGGGAAATACCATGCCAGGGCATCCATAATATCTAACAAATTTATTATTTTGTTGCATTAAAAATAGAAGAAATTAGGAGATATATAAAGAAAAAAAGAGATAATCTAATTTTATTGTTTTTAGAGACGCGATTTGATATACTCGTTTTTGATCAATAAACGCCTAAAACGTATCCTTGGGGGAAGAGATGACCGTACAACCTATCCGTGACAAGAAAAAAATCAAGCAAATGTACGTATACCTTGCTGGGTACGAGTCAAAGTATGCCGTTTTGTTTAAGTTTGGCATCAACACCGGCCTGCGTATCAGCGATATCATACCCATCAAAGTAAAAGAAATCTGCCTTGAAAATATGCAGTTTCGTGAGTATCTGACATTGACGGAACAGAAAACGGGGAAAGAAAAGCGGATCAAATTAAACGAGACGCTACGGAAATGTCTTTCAGAGTATATAAAAACATATGGCCTTATGCTGGAAGATTACCTGTTTTACAGCCGAAAAGGAGGACACATAGGGCGCATACAGGTTTATAAAGTATTGACGGACGCCGCCGAGGCGTTGGGCATTGAAAATTTCGGTACGCACAGTCTTCGGAAAACATGGGGATATTGGACATATCAGATTTCAAAATATAATATTGGCTTGATTATGGATACGTTTAATCATAGTTCTCCGGCAATTACCTTGCGTTATATCGGCATTACGCAGGATCAAAAAGATGAACTTTATTCTATGGTGCAACTATGATGGCATAGCAAAAAAATGTCCGCAAAATGCGGGCATTTTTTGAAATTATATAAAAAAGGCTAATGCCACTGCAAATTGTGTCGAAAATATAGCAAAGACAGTCATAATAATTTTCTTTTGGTGAATGCAACAAAATAATAAATTTGATAGATAGGCTCCCAATAAAATGGAAAAATCATTTCCCTAATTTCATGAAGGTTATTAGAAAACTGATTATAAAAACGCGGGGGAGCTGTACCACGGACAGCTCCCTTAACAATATTCTCCTATTGGAATATTTAAAATGTGCGCTTAACGTTGCCGGTCAAAGCACAGATACCTCTTCCCTTGGAAGGTCAGCATACCGGCATCGCCCTCCACGAGCATGCCATACTCCGTATCCTTCATGCGAAGCTCCATGCGGTCGCCGCTTTCTACCTGGAATGTAACATAGTAAGAGGTGGTGGAGTAGCTGCGATTCATCGCATGCATATCATGGCCATGATGGTGGCGGTAGCTGACATCCGCGCGCTTGGCGACGACCGTGGCGGGAACGGTCAAAACAGGCGAGCCATTGTCCTGCCTCCACTGCTTTGCGCTGTGGAGGCTTCGCGCAATGATGGTGCCGAACACAAATACAAACCCGATGATGATGATCACGGGCACAATGGAGAACATGATCCCCATACCAAAAGGTTCTATCATAAACGACTCCTTGCCTGCTATATAGAGCGTTGCCCTTAAGGGCATATCAGACTAATTCTTCTTTACTATACCGCAAAAATGATTTTCACGCAAAAATACCGCGGCCTATACGCTGCCAACATAGCTCAGCGTAACATTTGGCAGTATAAGCTGACCGTCCTTGCTGAATTGCAGAAAAAAAGCTTTGAGCGCGGCAATATAGGCGGGATAGATTTCATCCTGTTTTTTGGGCGCATAGGAAGACGAGAGGCTGCCGCCTATAAAGCTGTTGAGATCAAGCACCAAATCATTGCGAAAGACCTTCGTTTTATACGCACCATCGAAGAAAGTAGAAAAAAGGTCACCTGCGGAGAATTGCATGCCGCCGGAAAAGCCCTGAAAATTCGGGCAGTATGCGCGGTGGATTTCACAAAGCTTTTGCACCTGCTCACTGTGTTCATCCTTGTTGTTCCAGATTAAAATCACCTTGCCGCCCGCCGTTAGAATACGCTGGCATTCCTTTTGAAAGCCAACCCTGTCAAACCAATGGAACGCCTGCGCGACGGTAATAAAATCAATGCTGTTGCCGGCAAGGGGCGTATGCTCGGCGGTACCGTTGACGGAGGTGAAGCCGGGGTATGCTTTCAAATTCTCTTCAGCCATCATGCGCATATCCGTATTCGGTTCAACGGCATATACCCGGTTGCCTTTTTCAAGCAATTGCCGCGTAAGGATGCCGGTACCTGAACCGATATCGGCAATCACGCTGTCCATTGTGACGCCGACGTCCGAAAACAAATAGTCAATAAAACTTTGTGAATAGGAAGGCCGGTATTGCGCGTAAATTCTGCCCATGCCGTCAAACTTTGTTTCGTTCATGTGATCCGCCTCGTTTGATTGTTTTGCACCGCCCTTACTATACTGCAAAAGAGGCTCCACGCAAAGAACGTTATTCCGGCATTCCCGCGAGTTTGGCGATCTGCTCATAAAGCGCGCGCGGTTCGTCCCGGCTGACGAGAAAGGGGTTATGATCGTCCATCAGATAGGCGTGTTCACCGCCAATGTCCAGGTTGCAGATGGCGATTTCACCCAAATTGCTGATGTGGCAGGAGTACCGTACCGTAGCGCCGTTACTGTCTTGGCCCCTGAAATAAATGACGAACATGGTATCTCCGCTATAGCCGCCGCCCATGAAATCCCGGTAATAGGTCGGCGCTGTTATCAGGCTGATGATCTGCTGCTGCGCTTGCGCACCAAGGGTGACGTGCGTATCGAGCATATCGGAAAATGGCTGCCATATTTCAAAATTGATCATCCGGATATCCGTGAGCCGTGCGGAAAAGGAAACCGCGGTCAGCTGCCGGTATCCATACACGATCGCCAGCAATAACAGAAGACCAACGAGCAGTATCATTGCGTTACGGATGGGCCGCTTCCGGTTCATAGCGCTTCCTTTCTTAAAACAACGGTTTCTTTTAATATACCATATTCAGTAAAATGGTGCATGCATCTATCGTGAGCGCATGTTTCCTGCGGGCTTCGCCAAACTAAGGGCAGAAAAGGAGGGAATGCGATGCAAACGGTATGGAAAGGCGCCATCAGCTTCGGGCTTTTGAACGTTCCGGTCAAGATGGGCTCCGCGACGCAAAAGGAAAATATCAGCTTCCGGCAGCTGCATAAGGCTTGTAATACGCCCATCAACCAGAAGCGGTTTTGCAGCAAGTGTAACAAGGAAGTGGCGTATGAGGAGATTGTAAAGGGCTTTGAATACGAGCCAGGCAAGTTTGTGCTGATTACCAGTGAGGAACTGGACGCGCTGCCTATCAAAAGCGCGAAGTATATGGATATTGTGGATTTCATCCATATTGAGGAGGTAGACCCCGTCTACTTTGATAAAACCTACTACCTCTGGCCGGAAAAAGGCGGGGAAAAATCCTATCTCATCCTGCGGGATGCCATGCGCCAGACCGGGCGGGTGGCGGTTGCCAAGGTCACGATGCGGGAAAAGGAGCATCTGTGCCTCATCCGGCTGATCGGGGATACCATTTCCGTGGCCATGATGTATTTTCAGGATGAAATACGGGATACGGCGGAGCTTGGGATTCAAGCGCTTTCTGAAACGGTGCAGGTGCGGCCTGAGGAAATGGATATGGCGATTCAGCTGGTGCAGAACCTGACGGCGGATTTTACGCCGGGAAAATACCACGACGCCTACCGCGAGGAACTCTTGAAGCTGATCCGCGCCAAGGTGGAAGGAAAACAGGTGGTGGAGCCGGAGGCCGTAGAAACGCCCGCGGGCAATGTGGTGGACCTGATGGAGCGCCTCAGGCAAAGCGTGGAGGCGACAAAGGCGAAGAACGAGCCGCCTGAAATCAAGGAGAAAAAGCCGAGAAAACGTAAGGCCGCCGGCGGAGCGTAGAAAGAAGGATTGTCTCGTTATAGCTCGGGCAAGATTTGCCGCATGGCATAAGCGGGCGCGAACAGGTCGCCCGCTTCTTTGATGCGCGCAGGTATGTTACGGATATGGAATTGCTCCGGCGTTACGCCCCGCTCCAACTCCGCCCAGGTGAGCGGGGTGGAAACGCTTGCGTTGGGGGTGGAGCGGACGCTGTAGGGGGAGGGGAGCGTCTTGCCGCGCGCGTTCTGCACGGCGTCAAGGTACACGCGGTCGCCCCGCTTTTTGATGATACGCTCGGTGGTAAAAAGCTCCGGCCGGATGCGCTCAATCGCTTTGCAGACCACGGTCAAAAACTTCCGCGCCTGTTCAAAGGGCGTGGGCTCTATAGGGACCACAACATGCACGCCCGTCTTGCCAGAGGTCTTGGGGATGGAAAACAGGCCGTAGGCTTCAAGCGCCGCCTTTATAAGCAGCGCGCCCTCCACAGCATGGGAAAAGCCTGTACTGCCGGAGGGGTCGATATCGAATATTGCCACATCCGGCTCCTCAATATTTGGTACGCGTGAAAACCACGCGTGCGTTTCGAGGCAGGAGCGGTTGACCATGTAAATTAAACTTGGCGCATCGTTGACGAGGCACCAGTCGATTGTTTTTTTATGCGAGGAGATGCGCACACCGCCTAACCAATCCGGCGCGTCGTCCGGCCGCTGCTTCTGGAAAAAGGTTTCCCCTTCCACGCCGTGCGGGTAGTGCAGCATCGAGAACGGGCGGTTTTTGAGGTAAGGCAGGATATACGGGGCCATGGTCAGATAATATTCGATCAGCTCCGCCTTGGTGGCGTTGATGGCGGGAAAATACACCTTATCAAGGCTGGTGAGCGTCAGCGCCCGGCCTTCTATTTCAAACAGTTCCTTGGTTGCGGGCATTTTGCTATACCTCCGGCAAAACGAGAATGGCGGGGGCGCGCATGACGCCCTCCTTGGTGTATTCTAAAAAGCGCACGCGGATGGGCAGCACGGGCGTGACCCAGACGGTGTCACCTTCCGCAGGCGGCGGGTTTGAAAACGGGCAGGGGGCATGCAACGCTTTCAGGCGGGCATGGAGCGCCGCCCACTCCTTATGTGTGGGGCCGGAAGAAGCCCGGCCGATATAAAGAAGGACGTTTTCCTCCTGCACACCGATGAGCACGCAGCGCATGCCGTCCGGCTTTTTGATGTAGCCGCCGATGATGGCGTTTAGTTCCCGCGTACATTTGATCTTCTGCCACTCCGAAGAACGTTCCCCCATACGGTAGGCGCTGTCCACTTTCTTTGCGACAATCCCCTCCAGCCCCTCGTGCTTTACCGCATCAAACAGCGCCACACCTTGTTCCGGTACGCTGTCCATCAGAAATGCGGGTGCGGCAAGGGGAATACGGGATAAACGTTCAAGGCGCTCATGGAGCGGCAGCGGATAGATCGGCTCGCCCGCGTACCATAAAAGGTCAAATACCATGTAGTGGATGGGGACGCTGCTCATAAGAAGCCCTGCTTTTGCCGAAGTACGCGAAAGATCGCGCCGCAGCACGCGCGGGAAGCTCGGCTTTCCGTCCGGCCCCAGCGCTACGATTTCTCCATCGAGCACTGTGCCCTTTGGCAGTGCGGACAGGCAGGCGATCAGCTCCGGGTATTGCTGCGTGCGGGTGTTCAGCCGCCGGTTGTAGAGGCGAACACCGTCCGGGTACGCGTAGGCAAGGCACCGTACGCCATCCCACTTGACCTGGAACAGCGTGTCGGATGCGTCGTACGGCGCATCGCATATGGTAAGCTCCATGGGGACGATGGGCCAGCCCTTGGGCATCATGCTGCAGGCTCCTTTTGTGGTTTTTTATAGTTTGAGCGGACGCGGGGATTTTATGAACCCAGATCCCGTGATATGATGGGGATATCCGCTTCCGGCGTATTGTGATATCGATAAATCTGCTTGCAGAATGCGAAGTTTTCCTATATCATATATATCCTATATAATTATAAGGAGTTACAAAGATGCCCATCAACCGTGAACGCCTGCTTGAGAGCTTTGCTGGGCTTGTGAACATCGACAGCCCCTCTTTTTCGGAATGCGGAATGGCGGAGTATTTGACGGAACGCCTGAAGAAGCTCGGGTTTTTTGTCGCAGAGGACGATGCGGGGAAAGCGATCGGCGGCAGCTGCAACAACCTTTACGGCTCCCTCGCGGGGGACTTGCCGTATGCGCCGCTGCTGCTGTGCGCACATATGGATACCGTGGAGCCCTGCCGGAATAAGCGGGCCGTGTTCCACGCGGACGGGCGCATCACAAGCGCGGGAGATACGATACTGGGCGCCGACGATTGCGCGGGCATTGCTGCGGTTCTTGAGGCGGTGGAGAGCCTGCGGGAAGAAAACAGTCCACACCGCCCCATTGAGGTGCTCTTCACCGTGGCGGAAGAACCTTACTGTACGGGCGCCGCGCAGATCGACTATACGCGCATACGGTCCAAAGAGTGCTATGTGCTCGATCTCACGGGCCCTGTCGGGCGCGCCGCTTTAAAAGCGCCCACCATATTCTTGTTTACCGTGCATATAACGGGCAGGGCCGCGCATGCCGGGTTTGAGCCGGAAAAAGGCGTGCATGCCATTGCGGCTGCGGCCCGCGCGATTTCCATGCTGCATATGGGGAGGCAGGATGAAGAGACGGTATTGAACATTGGCTCCATTGCGGGCGGCACCGTCACGAACATCGTACCTGAAGAGTGCACGGTGCGCGGGGAAATCCGCAGCTACACGCACGAAAAAGCGGTGGCC
This sequence comes from Bacillota bacterium, assembly GCA_023461495.1. Classification (GTDB taxonomy): domain Bacteria; phylum Bacillota; class Clostridia; order Christensenellales; family CAG-138; genus JAEYLA01. The sequence continues at coordinate 11,858 of JAEYLA010000323.1, forward strand.
TGTCTGCGGGGAGTGGAAGAAGCCTTTCTGGAGGCGGCGAAGAAGCTGGGCGCGGAAATTCAATTTGAAACCAAACAGGCCTGCCGTGCCTACGAGACCCCGCAGGATCATGCGGTGACACTGCGGTTCCAGAAAGCGGCAAGAGAGATGGGGCTTTCCGGCGAACTTGCGGCGACGTTCGGCGGCAGCGACAATAATTTTCTTTCTCAGAACGGTGTTACGGGGCTGGTACTCGCCACCGCCATGAACCGCTGCCACTCGAAGGAGGAATACACCACAGAGGCGGAGCTTGTAAACATCGCTTCCCTTGTGTATGCCATTCTGCAAAAGGAATAGGAGCGCTGTTATGAAAAACCCGCTCAGCTATCAAATAACGGAATACGACTGCGGGCCGACCACCGTGATGAATGCCGTGAGCTTTCTTTTTAAGCGGGAGGAAATCCGTCCGGACGTGATCAAGCATATCATGCTCTACACACTCGACAGCTATAACAAAAAGGGAGAAAGCGGCAAAAGCGGTACCAGCGGCATGGCCATGCGCTTTTTGTGCGAGTGGCTCAACCAATACGGCAAGGCCACAAAATTCCCCATCCACTGCGAGGCGTTGCGGCAGGAGGATGTGTTTGTGGCACAGAACAGCAGGCTGGTGACGGGCCTGCAGCAAAATGGGGCTGCAATCGTCCGCCTTAAGTACGGCTGCTGGCATTACGTGTTGTTTACCGGTGCGGATGCGGAATCCGTTTACCTGTTTGATCCGTATTACAGAAAGCAGCCCTTCCGCCAGAAGGATATCAAGCTGATTGCCGATATGCCGGAAAAATGGAACCGGAAGGTGCCGTACCACTACTTTAACCAGGAAGATGGCCCTTACGCGCTGGGGCCTGCCGGCACACGTGAGGCCACGATGCTCTTTAATGGCGCCACGAGGGCGGCGCTTGTAGAGGCGATCGAGTACTTTATTTAAGGACAGCTGCAGGCAAGCGGAAGGGGAAATGATATGCAGTTTATGGGGAATGCCGCGTGGTGGGACGAACGGGTTGCATTAAGGGGAGATCGGCCGCTGCCGCCGGATGCGGCGCTCGTCCGCGATATGGCGCGCCTGAAAACAGGCAGCGCGCTTGACATTGCCTGCGGAGACGGCAGGAATGCGCTCTATCTCGCGCAAAACGGCTTCCGGGTCACGGGTGTGGATTTTAGTGAAAAAGCATTGCACCGTCTCGATGCGTTTGCTTCTGCACAGGGGCTTTGTGTGGAAACCCGGCGGATGGATTTGTGTGCAGCGGAAGCGCTCATACAGCTTGGGAGATATGATACGGTTATCATCAACCACTACCGGCTGCAAAAAGAGGTTATCTCCTTGCTGCCCGGCCATCTGACGGATGGGGGAACGGTGTGGATCAATGGGTTTTATGGCTTCCCGCAGGTGAACGCAAGGGTGACGGAACAGGAGTTGCTGCATCAGGCAGATTTTATTGGACTGGAGCGTGTCTTTAGAATTGTGTTTAAGAAAGAATATGAAATGGAACAGGGGAAGTTTTTGACGCTGTTGTATCAAAAAGGAGAAAGCAGTATTTGATAGGGAAAGCGTGTGCTTTCTACAATGGCAGAAAACAATAAGGGAAAAAACGATCTTGCAGTATACCGTAAAACCTTTGTCTCCCGCGCTTGCGGAGACATTTGTGCAGTTCTTTGATGCGCTGGACTTTTGTCACGCACCCAATTGGGCGACCTGTTACTGCAGGTATTACCGGACGATGCCATCGCCCTGCGGCGGGCGCTCTGATGTCCGCCGGAGGGACGGGCTCACACTGTATCCTACCGTATTCCTTGCGTTCTGTTAAACGTTTTTGTAAAATATAGTAATATAAGCGGCGTTGCGGCGAGGAGGAATACGATGCATTCGGCAAAAAGAAAAATTCTCATTGCTGGAGGACTGGTTGTCCTATGTCTCGCCGCGGCCATCTGTTTTTCCCTGACACGCAAGGCGGAACCCATTGCCTCCGCATTTTTAACAAAGATATATACGGTGGAGGATCCGGCATCCGCAAAGGCATTGTTTTCTGAAATGCGGGAGAAAATTGAAAAGAAAACGGAAAAGCCGCCGGCGGAGGGAATTGTGACACTCCCGATGAGCGAGGACCCATTTTTTGCGTACTATTTGGAACAATATGGAGCGTTGTGTACCAGGGAGGGCATGGAAGCGATGTATGCAAGCCGCTCTTTTGGCACCTTTGCGACGGTCGCCATGCGGCAGAACTGGAGCTTTCGCACAGGCTCTCCCGTGCTGGACCGGCACACGCCAAATCAGTTCGGATACCAGCTTGACGTAACCGTGACCGATGTTGCTACCGGGGAGGAAAAGACCGTCCCGCAGCATGGAATTATTCTTTTAAAACGCACGCTGTTTGGCTATAAAGTGCAGACGATCCGGATGCAGTCTACCAAGCTTGTGAGCCCGCAGCCGGATTTGTTCTGAGATAAAAAAGGGAGGCGCCGCCTCCTTTTTTCATGCTCTTTTCTCAGCGGGGACATGTGGAACAGCGGCCCAATGGCGCATATTCGCGTATACCGGCGGGCCAGAATGCATACATTCCAGTAAAACTGAAACGGCATAAAGGAGGGAGATATGCGAAAAGCGTCGTACCTGATCATTGCAGTCCTGCTGGTGGTTTCGCTGCTTTCCGGCTGTTTGGCACAACAGCAGCAAACCATTCCCGTTGTTGTTTCAAAGAACCTCAAAAAACAAGAGAGACAGGCCATGGAAACAATGCTGCCGGTGTATACCTCCATTCTTCACGCCATGCGCGAAACAGGCAAGCCATATTCGTTTGAAAATGCGGCATTTGTATGGACGGTGCTCTATGAACTTACCAGCAGGTATGGCTCCGGGTTTGCGCTGGTGGAAGAAGCAGAGGATCACAGGCTGCGCATCCCCCGCAAAATGCTGCAGGAGCTTGCGACGGAAGCTTTTGGCGCATATACGGACCTTCCTGATCTTGCAAAGGGCGTGCCAATCGAATATGACGACGACTGGGACGCGTACCTTGTTGCACAGGCGGATAAAAGCAGCAAAGACAGCGTGCGCATCACATCGATGCAGCGGGATGGAAAAGACCGGTATACGGTGACGGTGCAGTGGACGGAGGAGGGGAAGAAGCCCGATACCTATCGTTTTACGGTAGGGCAGAACCAATACCGGGACGCGATCAACGATCCAGAGTTTCCGCTTTCCGTCTATGGGGTGGAACGGGTGACGTAAAGATCCTGCACTTGTGCAAGATGAGAGAGCAGTACATGAAAAACGGGCGGTATGCCCGCCCGTTTTCACGCTATTGCTCCATTTGTTTGCCGATAAAGCTTGCGGCGGTTTCCGCCACCTTTAGTTCTGTAGGGCCCATTACGGCGTCGGGTTCCCGGGAAAGGAGCATCACGGCGCCGATGGCGTCGCCTTCCGCCAATATGGGGACAATGACCTGCGCCCGGTAGGGATGGTTTTCTTCATCGCCCTCGGTGATGGCGAGAAGCTCGTCACCCTTAGATGCGGAGCGCATCACCTTGGTGCGGGACTGCATGATCTGCTCCACATCCTCGTGGATGGCTTTTTCCAAAAGCTCGCGCCTGCTGCCGCCCGCAACGGTAATGACAACGTCCTTGTCGCAGATAGCGGCAATATGCCCAAGATTCTGATGCATGGCGACCGCGTATTCTCTGGAAAAGTCGTTGAGTTCCCCGATCGGGGAATACTTTTTAAGGATGACCTCGCCTTCGCGATCGGTAAAAATTTCCAGCGGATCGCCTTCCCTGATGCGGAGGGTTCTGCGGATTTCTTTTGGGATAACAACGCGTCCGAGTTCATCGATACGCCTTACGATTCCTGTTGCTTTCAAAATAAAAAAACCTCCTGTGTGCCTTGCGTTTTTGGATGCAGGAGTAGTATTTGTCGCTTTATGGGTTTTATGCGGACAATAAGCAAAACTTGAAAAAATTCAGTGTGATATAAATATGGATTATTGAAAATGCAGAGAAGTACATAGGTCCTTTTTGCGCTCATAAGCGGTTTTTTATCCAGAGTGCTGCTGCTCGTTGAGAGAAGTGGCCTATTTATCTGGTCAAATTGATGGTAAGTATTTGAGAGGGTATTCATGTCTAAATACCTTCATAAACAACATTGAAACCGTTTAACATTTCTCCTATGTCCCGGCTTTAGACTGTGTGAAAACGCCGGTTTGAAATTGGATTTTCACACCGACAAATCATTCTGACCTGCCCACAAATTCCTGTTTCGATCAGTCTCAGGTTAACCATAATGCGGAATTGGGAGATAATACTTCAAATTATTCCTGTTTAAATGAGTCTCAAATATAATGCGAAGTTTCGAATAATAGTAGCATGAGTTCGCTGACGGGATGGTTCAGTCCACTAACGGAACTAAGGACAATACCAGCCAAAGCACATACTAAAAATTCGACTTCGAGGAGTTAAACCCAAATCTTCATTGAAGAGAACACTTATTGGGTGAGTATTTTTCGCACATCCTTAAAATTTATTTTTCTGCCCGTTTCAAAAAGCCACCAGATTGGTGCAGCAAACAAGTATGTTCTCGAAGGAACAAAAGGAGTTTCCAAGAGATACAATATGCCCACTGACAACCCCGTACATAGCAGAATGCATAAGATGCTGCCGCAATCATAGTGTTCTCCCACCCGCATTTTTCCCGTTCGCAGCAGGTATACGGCCGTTGCGCATGAAACCGTTAGAGAAACAAACAGCCTGCGCACCGCAGAAAACCATTGCATATCCTTTGGCACCGGTTGCAGGAAGGACAAGCTTTCAAAATACTCCGTTTGTGCCTTGGCAAGCTCCGGCCAGAACGTAAAGTCTGACCATCGCGTAGGCAGAAAGCGGCCAGGCCAGTAAAGATGAAATTCCAGCAGCCATTTGAGCAAACAGAATGTGCCGGCCATCGCGAAGCAAAGCAGGATCAGCTGCAGCGGGACGCTTCGCCGTTTCCAAGCCTGCTTGAGCAACGCCAGCAGGCTTGCCGCTCCTATGATCCACCCCGGCAGGCCGGACAGCCCGACGGTGAGCTTGCCATAAAATCCATTTTCCACAATGGTGTACTCCGCAGCAAGGCCATAGCGGTAAAGGAAGGTTGCTACAAGAATGCCCGCCTCCTCCGTGTTCGAACAGGCAATTTCAAGGTTTTCATATTCCGCTTTTTCATCCCTGAAAAGAATCATTGCCTCCTTCGCACGTACGATTCCCCGAACAATATAGGTCTTGCCGCCTATCTGAACGTCTGCGCCAGTCACATCTTTATGGTGGAATAAAGACCAGGCAGTGTCCGCGTCGATCACACAGCCTGCTTCATCAACCATTGCTGGAATTCCGCCATACAGCAGCTCCATAGGGCAGACATCGCGCATATCGCCATATACCGCGATGCGTCTTACGCGGGCGGAAGTTTCTAATTCTTGGTTGTTGATTGTTCCCAATACTTCATTCCGGGTCCAGGCGCTCACGCGCAGAATGGATTCATCTGCATTCTTTGAGACCGCGTGAAAAAGCGCTTCTTTGGTTGTACTGCCATGCATCCTCACGCTAAGCCCCTGATATTCCGTTTGCAGCCACCCGCTCAAATGAAGCGCATATCCCCATGAAAGCAGGAGAATCATCAGCACTGCGCAAAGGCGGAGATGACGTCTCCAATCAATCATCCCTGATCACCACGCGGTCATTCGCTTCTATGAGCTTATTACTGCTCAGGATAATCTGGTCGCCGCCCGAGAGCGCTCCATCCACCGCGGCATAATTCTCATCGTGAAAAAGCAGTGTGACGTCGACGCGTACGGCGATCATTTGCATGCCAAGCACGGTCTCTTGTTCCCCAAGGGTCAGCACGTAATATTTGCCGCTTCCATCCTCGCGCAGCGCCTCAATAGGAACGCGGATGTCTTGCTTTGCCGTTTTTTTCTCAATTGTGTAATCCTGCGCGCCGCCAAGCGTTTGAATGCCCTGGCTTTTTGAAATGCAGGTCAGGCTGCGCGTCCCGGATGCATCCGGCGCGCCAATCGCTGAGACGGTCAGTTTTTCCCTTTGTTCCTTGCCGTACTTCATCAGTGTGACGACATCCCCTACGGAGACGCTTTGCGCCTGTTCGGAAGATAGCTCGACTTGAAAAACGAGACCCTCCGTTGCAAGCGTTACAGTGGTCTCGCCCGTTGTGAAGGTTCCTGCCGAAACACCTAGTGCCGTCACCATGCCGCTCATCGCAGAATATACGGTACCGCCCTGCTCAAGCAATGCCGAGAGCGCATCGTACTTCTTCTGTTCCCGTTCCATATTGAGCATAATGCCGTCTATCTGGTATCCGATATTCTTGCTGGTGTCGCCGTCGTTTTCCCGCGCCTGTGCATAATTGAACTGCGCGGTCTCCACAGCGCGTTCTGCCGCGGAGAGTGCGTCGCGGTAGGCGGCGAGCTCCGAAGTAAAATCATAGGTTCCGTTTTGTATGCGGCGCCAATCGGTCTCCGCCTGCTGCACCTTGCGCAGCGGATCAGCGAGCTCGGCATCCCAATCTCCAATCAACTTGGTGAGCGCTGCTTTTGATGCGTCCAGCGCCGCCTGTGTAGCCGGGTCGCTTGGATTGAGCGCGGTCTCAGCTGCGGCTACCTCCCGCTCCGCGGCGGAAACCTCGGCGTCACGGCGCGCAGCCTGTGCCTGGTGGGTGAAGAGCGCATCCTCATACGCTTCGCGTTTATCCGCCGCAATTTGTGACGCTGCATGATCAAGCTTTCCCTGCGCCGTTTGTAGATCCGCTCTTGTCTGGGCAAGCGTAAATGCGGCACCTTGAGCGGATTCGCTCTGCCCGGTTTTCAGTTCCTTGATTTGCAGCTTATACTGCTCAATCTTCAAGGACAAATCGGCCTGCGCGGCTTGAATGGATGAAAGCTCATACGAATAAAGCGCATCGCCTTCGCGTATCTCCATACCGCTATGTACAAATACATCTTCCACGCGCAATCCTTCATATTCCGGACGCTGTTGCCGGGCATTGGCGGCGGTCCAAATCCCGTTACCGGAAATGCTCTGGTCAATCATGCCGCCCGATATGCCCTTTACCGACACCTTCGCAAGAAGCGCCTCGCTTGCGGCGCGGGAAAGGAATGTCAATGCCAGCATAACTGCAAAAAAAACAATAAGTCCTCGTTTTGCGTGTTGGGAAACGGTGCGCTTCTGCCGCTCCGGTTTTCTTAAAAGCTGCGCTTTTATATATCCGACGAACGCATTTTGAGGCTTTGGGGCGA
>JAEYLA010000324.1 GCA_023461495.1 Bacillota bacterium
CATTTTTCGTTACCCTCTTTCATTTTGATTATAAATTTGCTAAAATAGGTTGTGCGTTGTATATACAAAATATATGATGCATATTCGGTAATACAAATTTGAAGGAGGAGAAATCCAGAATGAAGAAAGTATTTGCCTTGCTCCTGGCGCTGATGATGGTCGTTGGCGTTGTCGCGTGCACACCGGCAGAGCAGCCCGTAGCGCCGACCCCCGCGCCGGCAGCGACGGAAGCCCCCTCTGCAGCCCCGGAAGCGACGCCCGAACCCGCGGCAACCGGCTTCGAAGTTGCGCTGATCACGGACATTGGTACCATTGACGACAAGTCGTTCAACCAGGGCGCCTGGGAAGGCGTAGAAGCCTACGCCAAAGCGAACGGCAAGACCTACAAATATTATCAGCCCACCGAACAGTCCAACGATGCATATCTTGCCCAGATCGAGTTGGCTGTCAAAAACGGCGCGAAGGTCATCGTGACCCCGGGCTTCCTGTTCGAAACCCCGATCTTTATTGCACAGGACCAGTATCCCGAAGTTGCTTTCATTCTGCTTGACGGTTCTCCCAACAATGGCGATTGGTCTACCGGCGCGCCCACCTACAAGACCGGTCCCAACACTGTTGGCGTTACCTATGCCGAGCAGGAATCCGGTTATCTCGCCGGTTACGCTGCTGTGAAGGATGGCTATAAGAAGCTTGGCTTCATGGGCGGTATGGCGGTTCCCGCGGTTGTCCGTTATGGCTACGGCTTTGCGCAGGGCGCAAATGACGCCGCCAAGGAACTTGGCGTAAACGTGGAGCTTATGTATCATTACACCGGCGGCTTTGATGCCACCCCCGAAGCGCAGAACCTTGCCGCTTCCTGGTACAACAACGGCACCGAAGTGATTTTTGCCTGCGGCGGCGCTGTTGGCTTCTCTGTGTTTGCGGCTGCGGAAGCTGCCGGCGCCAAGAGCATCGGCGTTGACGTTGACCAGTCCGGCGAATCCGATACCGTTATCACCTCTGCGATGAAGTCTCTGGCGCCGGGCGTTGAGATGCTCATCAAGCAGTACTATGACGGCGCGTTCCCCGGCGGCCAGGGCATCATCCTGGATGGCTCCAACGACTCCGTCGGCCTGCCGATGGCTGCTTCCAAGTTCAACACCTTCGCACAGGCGGACTATGACGCCCTGTTCCAGAAGATTGCGAACAAGGAATTCACCATTGTAACGGATAAGACTGCGGAAGCTGCCGACAAGCTCGAACTTCCCAATGTCAAGGTTACGGTTGTTGAATAACCATTTTTGACTGCAGGAGGCAGGCAGGCCAAAATCTGCCTGCCTCTTTTTTTAGAGAACCTGATTCTTTTTGTTTATTCTTTGTTTGGATTCCAGTATAATTAAGGCATATCGCGTATTTATTCTATAGAATAAAAGGGATCTAACTACATGAGCAGAGTAGGAGTGACGGCATGAGCGACTACGTAATCGAGATGCTCCACATCACAAAAACGTTTCCAGGCATCATAGCAAACGATGATATCACGCTACAGTTAAAAAAAGGGGAAATCCACGCGCTGCTTGGCGAAAACGGCGCAGGGAAATCCACTTTGATGAGCGTATTGTTTGGCCTCTATCAGCCGGAAGGCGGAACAATCAAAAAGAATGGGGAAGAAGTCAAAATCCAGAACCCCAATGACGCAAACGTACTTGGCATCGGTATGGTGCACCAGCATTTTAAGCTTGTTCATAATTTTACGGTACTGCAGAATATTATCCTCGGTGTGGAGACGACAAAAAACGGCTTCCTGAAAATGAATGAAGCCCGCAAAAAAGTTGTTGCACTTTCCGAGCGCTACGGATTGAAGGTGGATCCGGATGCACTGGTGGAGGATATCACCGTAGGCATGCAGCAGCGCGTGGAAATTTTAAAGATGCTTTACCGTGAAAATGAGATATTGATATTCGACGAGCCGACGGCGGTGTTGACCCCGCAGGAAATCGACGAGCTGATGAAGATCATGCGCGGCCTCACGCAGGAAGGTAAATCGATACTGTTCATTACCCACAAATTGAATGAAATTAAAGCCGTTGCGGACCGGTGCACGGTACTGCGCAAGGGCAAGTATATCGGTACCATCGACGTCGCCGGAACAACAAAAGCGGAAATGTCCGAAATGATGGTGGGCCGCAAGGTGATGCTGGAAGTGGAAAAAGCGGAGCCCGAGATCGGTGCGCCCGCATTTGAAGTCCGGAATTTGACGGTTTCTTCCCGTCAGCATACCAAGAAGTCTGTAAGCGATGTTTCCTTTACCGTGCGCAAGGGAGAAATCGTTTGTATTGCCGGTATCGATGGCAACGGGCAAAGCGAACTGGTGCAGGCGTTGACCGGCTTGATCCCGCTTGAAAGTGGAACCATTCTCTTAAATGGCAGGGACATTACGCACAAGTCCATACGCGCAAGGAACTTGCTTGGCATGGCCCATATTCCCGAAGACAGGCATAAGCATGGGCTGGTGCTGGATTATACGCTCGAAGACAATCTGGCTCTGAAAAAATACTTTATGCCGGAATTTCAGCGGGGCGGGTTTCGCAAGTTTAAAAGGACACGCGCGTATGCGCAAACGCTCATCAAGCGCTTTGACATCAGAAGCGGCCAGGGTCCCATCACGAGTGCGCGCAGCATGAGCGGCGGCAACCAACAAAAAGCGATTGTCGCACGTGAGATCGAGTATGATCCGGAGATTCTGATCGCTGTACAGCCTACAAGGGGATTGGATGTAGGCGCGATTGAGTATATTCACAAGCAGCTGATCTCCCAGCGCGATCAAGGCAAGGCGGTGTTGCTGGTTTCTCTGGAACTGGATGAGGTTATGAACGTCAGCGACCGGATTCTTGTCATTTACGAAGGCGCAATCGTTGGCGAATTTGATCCCAAGGAGATTACGGTGCAGGAGCTGGGGCTGTATATGGCCGGTTCCAAGAGGAGGCAGGCGCAATGAAGAAAGTACAGAAGCTGATTCGGAGTACGGGCTTTACCAATGCCGCCTCATCCGTATTTGCCATTTTGGTGGGAATGCTGTTTGGATTCCTGATCATGCTTGTCAGCAACTCGAAGGAAGCCCTCCAAGGGCTTGCAATTATATTGGAGGGCGGATTTGGCGGCGGCGCAAAGGGAATCGGGCAGACGTTCTACTATGCCATCCCCATGATTTTAACAGGCCTTTCGGTTGGCTTTGCATTCAAAACCGGACTGTTCAATATCGGCGCACCCGGCCAATTTACAGTGGGCGCATTTGTTGCCATATTCATCGGCATTAAATGGACATTCCTGCCGGCTCCCTGGCACTGGATCGTAGCGCTGATTGCCTCCGCTGCCGCGGGCGGCCTGTGGGCGCTCATTCCGGGACTTTTTAAGGCTTACCTGAATGTGAATGAAGTAATTTCGTGCATTATGATGAACTATATTGGCCTGTTCGGGGTCAACTTCCTCATGAAACTGCCTGCGTTCAAGTCTGCTCCTCCGCTGTTTGACTCTACAATGAATCTTTCGAGCAATACGGCGGCCTCAGCGGTTCTTCCAAAAGGGTTTCTGGAGACGATGTTTCCAGGTTCAACAGTAAATATCGGTATCTTTATTGCCATTGCCGTAGCGGTGGTCATTTACATTGTACTCAACAAGACCACGTTCGGCTATGAGCTTAAGGCCTGCGGCTATAACCGCCATGCAAGCAAGTATGCGGGTATCAATGAAAAGCGCAATATCGTGCTTTCCATGGTCATTGCAGGCGCACTTGCCGGTTTGGGCGGCGGGCTTGTTTATCTCTCAGGCCCCAATGGGCGCCGCTACAAAATCGTGGATATGATTCTTGGCGATGGGTTCAACGGCATTTCTGTCGCGCTGCTGGGGCTCAACAATCCGCTTGGCATTATTTTCTCGGCCCTGTTCATCGCCTACATCACAATGGGCGGTGAATATTTGCAGCGGCTTGATTTCGCGGTGGAAATTATTGATATTATCACGGCGGCAATCATCTATTTCAGTGCATTTGCGCTGCTGCTGCGTACGCTGGTGAAAAAAATGACCGGCGCCAGGGATGTGCTCCAGGTTGTTGAGACCGGTGCATCCGGGGAGGCAGCTTTTGAGCCGGAAAAAATCGCAGAGGAGGGTAAAGAATAATGGATACCCTGTATTTCCTCATACAGCAGATGATGACGTATTCCATCCCTCTGTTGATTGTTGCTTTGGGCGGCCTTTTCAGCGAGCGTTGCGGCGTTGTAAACATCGCGCTGGAGGGCATCATGATCATCGGCGGGTTTTCGAGCATCCTGTTTATCAACATCATGCAGAACCTCGGCGTTATGGACGGCCAGATTCTGCTCCTATGCGCCATTCTCATTGCCGCGGTTTCGGGCGGCGTGTTCTCCTTGCTGCATGCATATGCAGCAATCAACATGAAGGCGGATCAGACCATCAGCGGTACGGCGCTCAACATGTTCGCGCCCGCATTTGCCGTATTTGCCGCGCGTATGATTCAGGAAAACGGCGTTCAGCAGATCACATTCAAAAACACGTTCCGCATTGCGGAGGTTC
>JAEYLA010000325.1 GCA_023461495.1 Bacillota bacterium
AGGGAACGCGCAGCTTGGGGGATGGAAAAGGAGGATAAACGATACAGAGATTTGCAACAGAGAATACCCGTCTCGCATAGTGTAAGCTTGCACCTTTTTGACGCAGGAGTTTATTGAGCGTTTCAAAAGAAAAACCATTGATAAAGCTGGGGGTTGAAACAGCAAAGATATAGGCATCCGGATTCATTTCCAATGCGGAAATAAAGTCTTGTATGGCCTCACAAATCGTCCAGTGATACACCGGAAAAACAAACCCGATTATGTCTGAATCGGCGGCGGAAACTTCAGATGCATTACACCGCATGGAAATAATCTCCGTGTTGCCCAATGCTTGTGCAATCACAATTGCCGCCCTTAGGCTGTTCCCGGTACCCGAAAAATAATAGATTTTATTTGTGCTTAGCGGCATATTTGCGGCGCCTCCAAATCATGTCGCGCTTGTGACACTACTTGCTTTTCAGTATAATGAATTTGCATTTGACTGACAAGGAAGATGGAACAAGTGCTACAGAACACCTGATGTGGGACATTTTCTATGGAGGAGATAGCAAATGATGCATAAGGTTACAAGCCCGATTGCCATGCAATCACGAAAGTGGTTGACAGACGCTTTGCTTTCGTTAATGGAGGAAAGGGCGTTTAAGAATATCGGCATAACGGACATAGCGAAAAGAGCCGATTTATCCAGGCGCACGTTCTACCGTATCTTTGAAACCAAAGAGGATATTTTAATATACTATACAGACGAATTATACGGGGAGTTTCTGCAATTGCTGAATCGTGAAACAGATCGCCGTTTTGTGGTTACGGTGCGGCTATATTTTCAGTTTTGGTATCGGCACAGGAATTTTTTGGGGTTGTTGAGGCAAAGTGAAATGCTTCCGTTTATGATGAATCAGTACACGAGGTTGTTTCCAAAAGTATTTCAAATGCAAAAAGGAGATCATCCGCTATCACATGATGAGGAAGCGTTATCCTATGCAATGGCCTTTAGCGCCGGCGGTCTTTTGAGTATTCTTTTAAAATGGGCGGAAGATGGGATGGATAAAACGCCGGAGGAAATTATGAAGCTTATGGAATCTATTTTTACACAGGAAGCATAGCCTGCTAAAGCGGTGCATCTTCGCTGTTCCACGGGCGAAAAAGATAGGCCATATTTTGAAAAAACCGGGCTGCGCTACACGGTCAGAGCCAAGGGCGGGGCAGCGCGTACCCCGCCTATGTCAACGGTCAGGACTTCCAGCGAACCAGCTTCCTTTCAAAATAAGCCACGATGTAATACATCACGGCGGCAAGCACGCACAAAACAAGGATGCTCGCCATCACAAGATTCAGCTGGAACACCTGCCCACCGTACACGATGAGGTAGCCTAACCCCGCCTTTGATACAAGATACTCGCCTACGATGACGCCCACCCAGCTCATCCCCACGCTCAATTTGAGGGCGGACATCATGGTAGGGATGCTTGCGGGCAGTACCGCCATGGTGAAGACCTGCATGCGCGTTGCGCCCAGCGTGCGCATGAACATCTGCTTTTCCCCGCTGATTTCATTGAATCCGGTCAGCACCGTCAATATGGTGACGATGAGGGAAATCAATAAGCCCATGGCGATAATGGAACTTGTGGAAGCGCCGATCCAGACGATGAGGATCGGGCCCAGCGCGATCTTGGGCAAGGCGTTGAACACCACAAGGTATGGATCAAGGATTTTGTTGAGCGTCGGGCTCCACCAGAGCAGTATGGCGATGAATATGCCGACCAGCGTCCCAAGCACAAAGCTGACGACCGTCTCATACAGCGTGACGCCGATATGCCCAAACAGCGTGCCCTCCCGGTAGAGGGAGGAAAGCGTTTCCATCACGCGCGAAGGGCTGCTGGTGACAAATGGATCTATCCAGTGCAGGCGCGCGCCCACCTCCCAGAGGACCAGGAACAGGACCAAAATCGCATATCGCATGGTGACGACAAACGCGTGGCGGCGCTGCAGCCCTTTTAAGTAAGCCAGATGCTCCGTGCTGCAGCCTTGTTCAGCTTTCATGAACCTCCAGCTCCTTCCATATGATATTGAAATAATCATGGAATTCCACCGCGTTGCGGCGCGCAAGCGGGGAAGGGGGCGCGCTCAATGTAATTGTAAGCACCCGTTTGACACGCGCCGGGCGTTCGGAAAACACAAAGATCCGGTCTGCCATGGAAATGGCCTCCGCGATGTCATGTGTGACCAAAAGCGCCGTTTTGTGCTCCCGCTTGATGATACCGTGCACCTCGTCCGCCGTCTTGAGACGTGTCTGGTAATCAAGCGCAGAAAACGGTTCGTCAAGCAGCAGCAGGTCCGGGTCGGACGCAAGCGTGCGGATCAGCGCCACCTTCTGGCGCATGCCGCCGGAGAGCTGGCGCGGGTAATGGTGCAGAAAATCCGCCAATCCATAGGTGGATAAAAGCTCCAACGCATGCGCGCGCGTCTCTGGCGTGAGCAAATGCCTGACCTCAAGGCCGATGACGGTATTGCCTTCGATATCTCGCCAATCAAACAGGTGATCCTGCTGGAGCATGTACCCGATGTTTTGCGCAGGACCGGTGATCTCTTTGCCTTTGATGCGCACGCTCCCGCTTGAGGGTGTGATCAACCCGGATAAAATGCTCAGCATGGAAGTCTTCCCGGAACCGGAGGGGCCGACAATGGCCACAAACTCCCCATCGTATATCGTCATATCGAGTTGGTCTATGGCGAGCGTTTCCGCGTGCGGTTCGTGATAGGCGAGGCGTATCTCCTTTAGTTCAACAATTGGCTCCATATGCCGCCTCCTTAGATAACTGCATGATCGTTAACAACAATTCCGCTTATAAGCCGGAAAGTTCCAAAACCTTCTTTCCGGTTTATAAGCTTCATTGCTCTACAGTATTCCAAATAGGGCAAAGGAGTGAACGGCACATTTTGGCACATCATGCCGTACTAATATAGAAGGGGCAGGATTCAATTGTGCGGGGGAGGCTTCTTTTATGCTGCAGTGGAAGGTTTGTTGGACGAAAGATCCGCCGTGCGATTGCGACTGCGTGCGCCACAGGAAACGGCGGCGCAACAGGAACATACCGGGAATTGTGCTGATTGTAGCGGCGGTGCTTGTCATTTTATGCATTCTGCCGCTTTGGGTGATCGCGCTGATCGCCTGTGCGGTGCTCATCGCGCTTGGCATCGTATGGCTGTGCACCTGAGCGCGGCGTAAGCGGTGTGCATTGCCGCGGCTTAACCGCGTGGACAAGCCTCTAAGGGAGATACGCCTCCGGCAATCCGGCCGTAGGGAGGCGGAAAAGCAGGCGCAGAAGCAACTGGACAATCATCAAAAGAGGTGGTTTATGGGTTCTTCCGGAAATAGTATGGAGCGTGAGATATTGCGAACAAATATTGGGTAAAAAAAGATAGGCGGGAATAGAAACAAGAGCAGACTGGAATTTATCAAAGGAGGGTTTACAATGAGTGCGTTTTTTTACGGCTGTATTACGATGGATGGCTATCTTGCTGACAAAAAGCATAGCCTTGACTGGCTTTATCAAACGGGCTCAATCGAAGAAACTGGCTATGAAAGCTTCTATAAGGATATGGACATTACCATAATGGGCAAACGGACATTCCGTGAAATAGAAAACATGGAGAACATAGGAAGCCTTTATCCAACTACGCAAAATTATGTTTTTACCCATGCCGAGCATTTATCTGTCAAAGAATTTATTCCTATAAACGGTGATGTTGTTGAATTTGTAAAGCAAATAGGGGGCGATAAAAACATTTGGATTGTAGGAGGTAACACCGTATTAGCCCCTTTGTTGGATCATGACATGGTTGATCATATGATCATACAGATTGCCCCTGTGTTATTGGGAATGGGAATCCCATTATTTTCACAGAAGGAAGCGTTGAAGCGCTTCTGCTTGAAAGAGGTAAAAAAATACGGACAATTTGTAGAATTGATTTATAGTAAAATATAATTTCAGCCGCTTACCGTGCGATAAGCGGGCATAAAAAAAGATGCATTGCTGCATCTTCTTATAGCTGCGCCTGTATGTTACACGCTGCGGACAACCTTGCCAGAACGGAGGCAACGGGTGCAGACGTCCATCTTGCGCGGAGCACCGCCAACCACGACGTGCACCTGCTGCACGTTGGGCGCCCATGCGCGCTTGGTCTTGCGGTTGGAGTGGCTGACAAGGTTACCGGACATCGTGCCTTTTTTGCACACTTCGCAATACTTACCCATTCTGTTACACCTCCTTGCCGTAAAG
>JAEYLA010000326.1 GCA_023461495.1 Bacillota bacterium
CGGATGCGGGCGCCGCTACTGCTGGAGCCATTGGCTCTGCTTCCGCCTTTTTCGCAAATAAGCCGCGAAACCAACTTTTAATTCCCAATGCTTTCACCTCCTGTTAAAAGATTTTCTTATGACAATGAAAGATCAGTTTCTCATAGATTATTGCGCCAGGTGATACAATCCAAAATTTCCGCATTTTATTATAAATTTATTCTAACATCAAATATTCACGTATATCAAGCGCATTTTCTAAATTTCGCGCAGAAAAAGGGGCCCTGCGGCATATTCCCCCGCACAGCCCATTTTTCGTTACCACATTCTGTTATAATCATTCTTTATCATTCTGCAGCAATGCGTCGAGCCATGCAAGCTCTCCGCGCATCAAATACCGCCATTCCCCCGGCTGTAAAGAGCCAAGCGCAAGCGCGCCCACCTGTTCCCGCTTCAATAGCAGCGTTTTATGCCCAACTGCCTCGATCATACGCCGCACCTGGCGGTTGCGGCCTTCCCGTATGGTAATAAGAAAGCTTGTATGCCCTGTCTTTGTGGGCCGCACCTGCTCCACCTTGGCGGGGGCCGTCATACCGTCGGAAAGCTCCACGCCGTTCCGCAGCCGCGCGGCCTCTTCCTGGGCGAGCGTGCCGTCACAGACGGCATAATACGTCTTTTCAATTTTGTATTTGGGGTGCGTCATGGTCTGGGCGAGCGTACCGTCGTTGGTCATGATCAGCAAGCCTTCGGAGTTGATATCGAGCCGGCCTACGTTATAGAGGCGCTGCGGGAAGTCCGTAAAATACGCCTGCACAGTCTTTCTTCCCTCCGGGTCGCTGCTGGTGGAAACGACGCCGCGCGGCTTATAAAACAGCAGCACCACGCGTTCTGTTTCCAGTTTGAGCGGCCTGCCGTCAAACGTTACAATGTCGCGCGCTTCCTCCACCGTACTGCCGATGGTTGCAATTTCGCCGTTGACCGTTACGCGGCCCTCTCGGATATAGTCCTCACACTGGCGGCGTGAGGCAATGCCCGCCTGCGCCATAAATTTCTGCAACCGCATCATAGTCCCCCAACCATCCGTTCCATGCGTTTATTCTTTTAAGCGGTCCATTCGCGCGCGATCTCAAAGAGATAATACGGGAATTCCTTGCGCAAGATCGTCTCCGATGCAATCAGCGGAACGGCCTTAAGCAGCTTCCCGTCTCCCCACGCTTCGAGCATGCCGACCGCCTGTCCCGCATACACGGGGGAAGCGATGCTGCGCGGGCTGACCACTTTAAGCGTTACGGCGCTTTCCTGCTCATCGTTGCGCAATGGAATCAGTATATCGTCTTTAGCGCGTATTTCCAAGGAGTTTTTCATCCCCTTTTCCACTGCGAGCGTGGCAATGGGATCACCCGCCTTTGCAAACGGCCTCCATGTGTATTCGCGGAATCCATAATCAAGCATAGCCTTTGCATCGTTCCACATGTTCGGGCAATTGAGCACAATGCCGACGGTGGTGTTTCCATCCCGCTCCGCGGAAAATGCAAGGCAGCGGCCGGAGGCTTTGGTAAAGCCGGTTTTGATGCCGTTGCCGCCCTCATACTGCCACAGGATTTTATTCTTATTTTTTAGTGTGCGCGTGACATCGCCGGAGGTCGTCTTCCAGTATTTTGCGGAAACGATCTTGCGAAAGTCCGGGTTCTGCATGGCTGTACTCGCAATCAGGGCAAGATCATAGGCGGAGGTATAGTGTGCATCGTCATGCAGCCCGTTGGGGGTTACAAAATTGGTATTCGTACAGCCAAGCTCACTTGCCCGGTTGTTCATCAGCTGCGCAAATCCTTCCACGGAACCGCCGATGTGGATTGCAAGGGTGACCGCCGCGTCGTTGCCGGAGGAAAGCATGAGGCCATACAGCAAATCCTCAATTTTGATCTTTTCCCCGTTGTTCAAATACATGCTGGAGCCTTCCATGGCGTACGCTTCCTTTGGAACGGTCACAACCGTATCCAGCGCGCAGTTTTCAAGCGCCAAGAGCGTCGTCATGATTTTTGTGGTGCTCGCCATCGGCAGCTTGGCGTGCGCGTTTTGTGAAAACAGCACGCGCTTTGTCTTCGCGTCCATGAGTACCGCACCCGACGCCCCAATGGAAGGCGTCGCCGCAAATGCGGGCAGCGCCGCGCCAATCATGATCAAAAAGGCCAGCAAGAGAAACAGCCAGCGTATCGACTTCATAAAACTCAAAATGCGCCGCCCGCAGGTCATCCCTGCGGGGCGCTGTCCGTATCATAAGTGCTGCTTGCGGCGGAAGCAGTGCCGTTTTGTGTTTCCTGCTTGCAGGAAGCCCGCTTAATCAGCCGGTCCACCTCGCGCAGGGTTTCGGGCACCATTTCGATAATGCGGTCCAATGTGCAGCTGTAGTTTGCGGGCAATACATGCACCACGCCGTCGGTAATGGCCAAAAATGCCATCGGCGTCAGGTTCAATCCGCCCACGGAAGTACCGGCAAACGGAAAACGTCCGTCCTCCTGCTCGGCAGGCTCCCTTCTGCCGTTCTTGGCCGCCGCATATTCGCCGCCGCCGGAGAGGAATCCAAGGCATACGCGGGAAACCGGGATAATGACGGTATCGCTGCCCGTCATGACGGGATCGCCAACGATGGTGTTGACGTCCACCATTTCCTTGAGCTGTTCCATCGTGGTCTTCATGATGTTTTCGATAGGATGCGCCATACTATTGCTTGCCCCTTTCTGTTCTTCAAATGCCATATAAGGATGGCGCTAATAATATGGACGGGCGGGCAGCAGGCTATGCCTTCCAAATTTAGCCGAAAATTGTCTTTTGCGAAATCCGGGTGCACATCAAGGTAAAGTGGCGCATCGCGCTTTTCCGCCCCCGCATAGGCATACGACGCCTGCAGGAAGGAGAGGAGAAGGCCTGTAAACAACACGGTCAGAAA
>JAEYLA010000327.1 GCA_023461495.1 Bacillota bacterium
GGGTTTGAGTACGCGCAGCGCTTCGCGGATCAGCGCGAGTTTATCTGGCTGGCTCCTGACCTCATGAAACACAAAGTTGCTGACCCCGGCGTCAAAATGTGCATCCGGAAACTCCAATTTTGCGGCGTCCCCTCTTTGGAAGGAGACTCTGTTTGCAACGCCTTCAAGCCGCGCATTGGTTTCGCACTGACTTTTTGCATAGTCCCATGGAATGCCCCAGTAATCCATCCCAATCGCCTGAGATTTGGGATATTTTTTCGCAGCCTTGATTGTGAGCGCACCGCGGCCGCAGCCGATGTCCAGCAGGACGCCGTTTCCATCCCAGTTAAGATATTTGAGGACGTTATCCAAAATCTTTCCCTGGACGCCTCCCCATTCGTAAGAGAGCGCGCATCTTGCATAGCACATATATAAGAACAGCAGCAACAGCAATGCATCCACAACCGCCAGAAGCATCCGCAAGACAATCAGTACCGCGCTTTCCGGCAGCAGCAAGCTTAACAACAGCAACACCGCAAGCGCGCCGCCCATACTGCCGGTGACAACAAGAACCTTAACGGGTACCCAGTTGGCATAATCGATCTTTTGTGTTCCCACAGTCCGCCTCCCCAATCTCTTTATATATTCAGTTAGAACTATCTAACCTAAAGTTTACCACTGCAATTCCGGCCATTCAATAGCAATGTGCGGCTTTTCCGCTTATTGTATGCGGCAATCGCTCCGGATGCAAAAACGGGCAGCGACTTCTACTGCCCGTTCATGATTGGATGGATTCCTTTTTGTATTGAAGCTTGAGGGCTTAAAAGATCGTCCGCCCCGTCTTCAGAATCCGTATCAGGCGCTCCGCGGCATTTGCAAGAAGTGCCGGCGCGCTGTCGATTGCTTCTTGAAGCGGCATGGGCCTGTCGATGATGCTGATGATGGCTTCAATGCCATGTTCGTAAACAGCCTCGGCACCCTGCCCAATACTTCCAACCACCGCGATTACAGGCACATTTGCCGCCGCTTTTGCGCGTTTTGCGACGCCTACGGGCAACTTGCCAAACGCGGACTGAAAGTCGATGCGGCCCTCACCGGTAATCACAAGATCGGCATCCAGCACATGCCGCTCAAACGCCACCGCATCCAGCACCGTATCAACGCCGCTCTTAAGTGCCGCGCCGCAAAAAGCAAGCAAGCCCGCGCCCAAACCGCCCGCCGCACCCGCGCCGGGAACCAGCGCGACGTCCTTTTTGAGCTGTTCTTGCAAAATACGCGCATAATGGCGCATATTGCGGTCAAGCGCTGCAACATCCTCCGCATCGCAGCCCTTTTGCGGGCCATATACGGCGGCGCATCCGCTTTCCCCATACAGCGGGTTCGATACATCCGTCGCCACGGTAATTTCGCAGGCGGCAATCCTAGCGTCCATCTGGGAAACATCTATGCTTGCAAGCCTGCCTAATTCGCCGCCGCCACGGCCCAGCTCGCGGCCGTCCGCATCAAGCAGGCGCACGCCGAGCGCCTGTGCCATGCCAGCCCCGCCGTCCGTGGTGGCGGAACCGCCAATACCCATGACGATCTTTTTGCAGCCTGCGTCAAGCGCATATAAAATCAGCTCGCCCGTGCCGTAAGTCGTGGCCTCCCGCGGGCGCAGTTCACCCGCCGGTACCAGCGCAAGCCCGGATGCCGCCGCCATTTCGATAATGGCCATGTCGCCCGCAATACCAAGAAACGCCTCAACAGGGTTGCCGTTTGGCCCTGTTACCATCCTTTTGATGAGCTTGCCGCCGATTGCCGCGACAATCGCTTCGCAGGTGCCTTCCCCGCCGTCCGCTACCGGAAGCAGGTCCACCTGTATCTCTGGCGCAACGCGGAGAATACCCTCCCGCAGGCTTTTTGCCACGTCCGGCGCGCTTAAACTGCCCTTAAAAGAATCCGGGGCAACAAGTATCTTCATTTGTTAATCCTCCATAATGCCGTTATCTGTTTACCCCATTGACAGGCGGCCCGTCCCGGAACGCGGCAAGGTTGGAAACGGCAAGCTCCATCAGCCGCTGCCTGCTCTCCTTGGGCACCCAGCTGATATGCGGGTCCCCGGGGTTGAGCATAAGCCATCCATTATCACGATCTTCATCTCATCCACCTCCATAATGTAATACCAATTCCAAACAGGATTGTACTCCCGTTTGGAATTGGCAGAAGGCGGTGTCTTTTCTCATTATGGCGTGGTGCCTTGGTATAAATCAACCAAAATATGCGCCGCCGTTGATATCGAGCATCATGCCCGTTACAAACGCGGCCTCATCGGACGCCAGGTAGCATACTGCGCCGGCGATTTCCTCGCGCTTGCCAACGCGTCCAAGAAGGATATGCCTGGTCTGGCTTGCGATCCGCTCGGGCGTATATCCTTCGAGCATTTCCGTCTCCGTCGTCGCCGGGCAAACTGCGTTTACAGTGATCTGATGCTTTGCAAGGTGCCTTGCCATACCTCTTGTGATAGCAACCACGCCGCCTTTTGCCGCGGCGTAACTCATGGAGCCTTCAAAGCCGCCGTTTCTTCCCGTAACGGAAGCGATATTGATAATACGGCCGGCACTGCTCTTTTTTAAATACGGCAGCGCATACTGGCTCACGAAAAAAGTACCCGACAGATCAATATCCAGCACACGGTTCCATTCGCCGTCCCGCTGCATCTCCTCGATGCTGGAGGTTCCTAAGATTCCCGCGCTGTTTACAACAATATCAATGCCGCCAAAAGCTTCCACTGCCGTTTGTATGGCCGCCCCGATGCTGTCGTTGCTGCCCACATTCATGACTACGCCGATCGCTTCTCCGCCGTTTTCCCGAATACCGCTAACAACGGCGTCGATCTTTTCCTGATTGATGTCCGTCACAGCGACCTTCGCGCCCATCTCCGCCATCTTTTCAGCGGATGTCTTTCCAATCCCCTGGGCAGCGCCGGTGATGAGCGCTACTTTTCCAGATAAAGAAAACATTTGCCTTCCTTTCATCGCTACAGTGCTTTGTAGGAGAACTCCGCAATCGGATTCCATCCGCACTCAATAAACTGCGTGGTGGTTCTGTTGGTGGAGCCAAAGGTGATGAATTCTTCGGGCTTCATGCCGTCCGGCTCATAGGCCTTGC